>JAWOAO010000306.1:0-4601 GCA_046498485.1 Marinobacter sp.
GGGTGGGAATACGGGTAATCAGCGGAGAACAAACCGGGTATTCGTATACTGAAGACATTACCCTCAACTCCATGAAATCAGCTGCCCGCACCGCTGCCAACATTGCCAGCAGCAGTGCCCACATGAAAGCAATGCCGCTGGCAGAAAAACAACTTCCCAGTTACTACAAGATCAACAGTCCGTGGGAAGAAGTAAGTATCAATGATAAGATACCGTTCCTGCAATACATGAACGACAAGGTGTTTTCGCTGAACCCCGCCATTGTAAAAACCAATGTGTCATTCTCCGATCAAACGTCTTACATTCTGTTTGCCAATTCAGAAGGCATCATTGCCTGCGATTACCAACCCATGAGTTCGCTCAACACATCGTGCGTGGCAGAAAAGAATGGCCAGCGTGAACAAAACGGATACGGCAGCTCGGGCAGAAACGATGTAAGCTTTTTCGATGAGGCCAATCTCGACAGGATTGCCAGGGAAGCGGTGGAAAGCACCATGATCCTTTTTGATGCTGTGGCACCACGTGCAGGCGAAATGCCGGTGGTACTGGCGGCGGGTAGTTCAGGTATTCTGCTTCACGAAGCCATTGGTCATGGTATGGAAGCCGACTTCAACAGGAGAGAAGAATCGATTTTCAGCGACAAGATCGGTAAGAAAGTTGCCGAACCTTTTGTAAGTATTGTTGACGACGGTACTACCCTTAATAACCGTGGTGCCATCAACATGGACGATGAAGGAAATGACGTAAAACAAACCTATATGGTTGAGAACGGAATTCTTACTTCCTACCTGCACGACCGCATCAGCGCCAAGCATTACGGAGTAGAGCCCACCGGTAATGGCCGCAGGGAATCTTTCCGCCACATGCCGCTGCCGCGAATGCGCAACACCTACATGCTCAACGGCCCCCACAAACGGGAAGAGATCATCGAATCTGTTGAGTACGGAATTTTTGCAGAATCCTTTACCAACGGCCAGGTTAGAATCGGGCCCGGAGACTTCACCTTCTACGTTAAGCAAGGTTATCTGATTGAAAACGGCCGCATGACCCGCCCCATCAAGGATGTAAACATTATTGGAAACGGACCGCGGGTACTGCAGGATATCGTTATGGTTGGCGACGACATTGAAATGTCGGAAGGCGGCTGGACTTGCGGAAAAGGCGGACAGGGTGTACCTGCATCTATGGGACAACCCACCGTGAAAGTTTCCAAAATTACCGTTGGAGGCGTTAATGCCTGATTTTTTAACCTAAAGCATTTCAATTGATATGAACAATAAAGAACGTATGGAACTGGCTCAATGGGCCAGCAACTTCGCAATAAAAAAGGGCGCAACAGAGGCGGCAATCGCCATATCGCGCTCCAGATCAGTGCAGGTGGAGGTAAGAGAGCAAAAGCTGGAAACCATCCGCGAATCTACCGAAAACAGCCTTTCGCTGCAAATCTACCGCAACAACAAATATTCGGGACACTCCACTAACAATCTCAACAAACGACAGCTGGAAACTTTTATCAGCGAAGCGGTGGAGGCAACCCAATACCTGTCGCCCGATGAAGATCGCGTACTTCCCGATCCTTCCCTCTACCCTTCCGATATGTCGAAAAACCTTGAGTTGGTTGACCCTGGGTATAATGAAGTAAGTCCTGAGTTCAGGGTGCAAACTGCTATGAAAACTGAGCAACTGCTTCGTCAGGGACATCCTGACATACTTTCGGCCACCGCCCGCTTCAACGATAACACCGGAGAAGGCGTACGTGTGCACAGCAATGGCTTTGCCGGTGAATGGGCAAATACATATTTCGGAACCAGCGCATCGGTGAGCATTATGGATAAAGGTGCGCGACCATCTGGTGGTTTCTGGGCCGGTCAACGTTTTCTGGAAAACCTGCCCAAAACCGATGAAGTAGCCCAAAAAGCACTGGAAGATACACTACGCCAGCTGGGACAGGAAAAAATTGCATCTCATCACGGCCACCGGCCAGATCAGGCTGGGCAAGAGCGCAGCATTGATCACCAGGCAGTACACCAGAATGCGGGGGAACATGGTGCCACAGGCAATGAGGATGCCCGCCGCAAACTGCGGATGGAAATCCGGGTTTTTGGCCGACTGCCGGGAAAAGTGCAGCGTCAGGGCGGTTGACGAACTCAGGCCGGCAAACAGGCTGGTAAAGAGAATGCCCTTGCGGGCGCCAGCTAGCCGCATGGCAAAGTAACCGACAAACGAGATGGAAGCGATCATCACCACCATCCACCAGATTTCCCGGGGATTAAGCACGCCACCGGGCCCCAGGGGCTCGTTCGGCAGCAGCGGCAACATCACCACCGAGATCAGCAACAGCTTGAGCGCCGCGTCCAGTTCGTGGGCCTGCAGCTTCAGTAGCCAGCCATGAATCTCTTCTTTGTCATCCAGAATGATGGCGGTCACCACGGCGGCTGCGGTTGCGATTACCGGGTCTACCGCTACCGCTAACGCACCAAAACAAAAGGTCAGCAGCATACCGACCATACTGGTGATACTGAAATTCCGGATGTGCTCCAGGCGCTCGCGGTAAGCAACCAGACCCATGGCCACCACGCTGATCAGCAACACCGGGAAGGCCCAGACGGTTATTTCCGATGCCAGCACGGCCGAGACGCCACCGAGCAGGCCCACCAGCGCGAATGTGCGAATGCCGGCAATGCGCTCGCCGGGTTTTTGCTGTCGGGCGCCCCAGCCCCGCTCAAGACCAATAATGGCGCCCAGCAGCAAGGCGATAGCCAGGTTGATCGTGGTCTGATTGGCATTCAGAAACTGGCTTGCAACATCATCCATGGGGGCGGCTCTCCTGCCAGTGATTTGGGTCATCCACGCATTCTATGCAACATTGAGGGCCAGTATCACCCCAAGTAGTCATTGATATGACGTATACCAAAGATAATACTGGGGATGCACATCATATTAATCATCACGATGACTAACGAGGCGAGGCCGCAATGTTACGAGTAGTAGCCTGTATTGACGGTTCCCGGGCGGCACCTGCGGTGTGCGATTACGCAGCCTGGGCCAGCCGGCACATGGAAACGCCCCTGATGCTGTTGCACGTTCTCGACGAAGAGCGGTATCCGGCGGAACCAGAGCTGGATCTGGCCGGCAGTATTGGCCTGGGCAGCCGTGAGCTACTGCTTGATGAGCTGGCAGAACTGGATCGTAAACGCTCCAGGCTGGCTCTCGAACATGGCCATCACTTGCTGGATGAGGCTGAAACCAGGGTCAAAGCTGCAGGCGTTGCCGAGGTTGTCAAACGCCAACGCCACGACAATCTGACCGAGTCACTGGTGGCGCTTGAAAAAGAGTCCCGCCTGTTTGTGCTGGGCCTGCATGGCGAGAGCAGTTCCGATCGGGATGTCCATGTTGGCAGTCAGCTCGAGACGGTCCTGCGCAGTGTCCAGCGTTCAGTTTTGCTGGTGCCTGATCAGTTTGTTCAGCCGAAAACGGCCATGCTGGCCTTTGATGGCAGTGCCACCGCGTTTCGAGGTGTGGAGCTGATGGCGCAGAGCCCGGTGTTGAAGGGCATGCCGCTGCATCTGGTGATGATCGGTGCCGACACCGCAGATCGGTGGGCGCAGCTGAAAAAAGCAGAGCAGATGTTGTCGGAGCTGGGTGTCGAGATCACCCTGGCCATCCGTGCCGGTGATGTGGAGCCTGCGCTGCACGCTTATCAGGACGAGCATGACATCGACATTCTGGTGATGGGTGCTTACGGCCATTCCCGGATCCGTCAATTCCTGGTGGGCAGCACCACAACCACCATGCTGAAAACCGCCCAAAAACCACTGGTGGTGATACGGTAACCGGGAAATTCGAGCGCATGTCGGGTTCGCAGCCTTACGCATTTATCGCCCGTTTGGGCATTCTGTTCATGCTGGGGTTTCTTGCCGGATGTGCCCATGGCTTGCCGCCGGTCGACCACGGCCCGGTTTTGGCGCTATCCTCTGATGCGGAATCCTTCGTGATGGATCAGCGCCGGATGCAACTTGATCCCGACTCTCCCTATTCTGCGTTCCAGTTACTCGACACTGGCCGCGCTGCCTTCACGGTTCGCGCTGCCCTGATCGAAGTGGCCAGTCACCGCATTGATGCCCAGTATTACATCTGGAATAACGATGCCAGTGGCCGCTATCTGGCAGGACGACTGGTAACGGCGGCCGATCGCGGGGTGCAGGTTCGCCTGCTGCTGGACGACATCAACGTGGCGGGTAAAGAATCGCTGTTTGCCATGCTCGAAGCCCACCCCAATATCGACATCCGGATTTTTAATCCGTCGCCATCGCGGAACGGGTTCGGGCGCTGGTTGTCGTTCATCACGGATTTTGATCGCATTAACCGGCGCATGCACAACAAAACCTTTGTGGTAGACGGCGAGGTCGGCATTGCCGGTGGCCGTAACATCGGTGACGAGTATTTTGATGAAGATCCGCAGCTGAACTTCCGCGATCGGGACGTGCTGGTGCTGGGCCCGCTGGCGGCGGACATGACCGGAACTGGAGGCTGACGGTGAAAATGTTAAGATAAGGCTTGGCAAAAGGGGCATAGAAATATCTGACGGCAATAATATAGAC
>JAWOAO010000411.1:0-10862 GCA_046498485.1 Marinobacter sp.
GTTTTGATCGGTGGCATTGAACAGCCTGTCGGCGTGTTGGGGGCTTACGCCGATACACCCCGTAAATTCTCAACCGATGATGTCGGTTTTCTGCAAGGAGTTGCCAATACCCTAAGTGCTGCGGCCGGTCGCCAACAGGCTAACGAGCAGCTTAGCTACATGGCCCTTCATGATTTGCTCACAGACCTGCCGAATCGTTTGCTTTTAACCGATAGGCTCAACGTTGCCCTGTTGTACGCCGAGCGTCATGATCAACACGTCGCGCTGCTGTTCCTGGACCTCGACCGGTTCAAGCAGGTGAATGATGTTTTTGGGCATGCCCTGGGCGACCACGTTCTCCAGGAGGTGGCCAAGCGACTCTCCTGCTGTGTACGCTCCGAGGATACGGTAAGCCGTCACGGGGGCGACGAGTTTCTTGTGGCGCTGGCAGGGATTGAGGGAGAACAGGACGCTGCTCTTGTTGCCGATAAGATCCTCTCTGCCATTACCTCCCCATTCCTTCTGGAGGGAACCGAAATCATCCTGGGCATCAGCATCGGGATTGCGTGTTTTCCCCGCGACGGACAGGATGCGGCAACCTTGCTGCGTAATGCCGACGCGGCACTGTGCGTTGCCAAGGATTTGGGCAGCAACCGTTACCAGTTTTACGCACCTGAAATGAACATTCGAGGGTTGGATCGTTTAACCCTTGAAAGCGATTTGCATCGTGCCATTGAACGTAACGAGCTGTTTCTGATGTATCAGCCACAACTTGCCCTCAGTACTGGTGATGTTCTCGGCCTGGAGGCATTGGTTCGATGGCAGCATCCCTCCCGTGGGCTTATATGCCCTGACCAATTCATTCCTATTGCGGAAGTCTGCGGACTAATCACCTCCATCGGGAACTGGGTGCTGGAAACGGCTTGCGACCAGCATGGTCGCTGGGTGTCGCAGGGTTTAATAAAAGGGACGGTGGCGGTGAACATTTCTGCGCATCAATTCCGCCAGGCTAATTTTTGTGATCGGGTAAGCGATGTGCTTTTACGTACAGGACTCGAGCCAGGTTTGCTGGAATTGGAGGTCACGGAAAGCGTGGTCATGCAAGGCATTGACCAGGTTCTGCGCAAGCTCCACATACTTCGTGGATTGGGGGTAACGCTTGCTATAGACGATTTTGGCACCGGCTATTCAAGCCTGAACTACCTGAAGCAGTTCCCACTCCATCGGTTAAAAATAGATCAATCGTTCACTCGGGGACTACCGGGAAACCAGGAAAGCAGGGTGATTGCCGAAGCGATCATCCAGATGGGACACAGTCTGGGACTGGATGTGCTGGCCGAGGGAATTGAGACACAAGAACAGAAAAATCAGCTCGAAACCCTTGGCTGTAATGCAGGCCAAGGCTTTCTGTACGCCAAGCCGCTTTCGGCCAAGGACTGCGAGGAATACCTTCGACTTGCCGGCCGGGATTAGTTGATCACTGCACGGTGCGCTTCCGGCATCCTCAACCAGTTAATCGACAATCCATTTTAATGAGCATGCGCCAATCCCGAATGCCTTTGTTGTATTATCGTTGAAATATCTTCCGGGCTTTGGGGCCGGCTAAAAAGGTAACCCTGAAATCTTTGGCACCCAAGCTCCTTCAGAATTTGCCATTGCTCATATTTCTCTATGCCTTCTGCCACTACCGAGAGATTCAGGCTGCGGGCAAGCTGAAGAATGGATTGAACAATGGCGTAGCCCTCCTCGTCATACAGCAGATTTTCAACAAAGCTCCGGTCAATCTTCAACTCGTCTATGGGAAGTTGGCGGAGATAGGAAAGCGATGAGAACCCTGTGCCAAAGTCATCCAGGGAGAAGGTAACGCCAATGGACCTAAGCTGTTCCATCTGCTCAATACTGTCATATATGTTTTCAGCAACAACGCTCTCAGTAATTTCAAGCTGCAGCACGCGGGCGGGCAAACCGGTTTGCTTTAATATCGCTTCAACCTTTTCTGGAAAATCAGGCATTGCTAACTGGCTTTGACTGACATTCACGGCCATCGTCCAATGGTCGATGGAAAACGCCTGACGCCAGGCGCTCATGCGTTCACAGGCCTGGACCAGTACCAGGTCACCCAGGGGAATGATCAGGTTTTTCGTTTCGGCCAGCTCGATAAACTGACCCGGATTGAGCAAGCCACGGTGGGGGTGTTGCCACCTGACCAAAGCCTCAAAGCCCGTAAATTCCCCGGTTTCGTTTACCTTTGGCTGAAACCAGGTAACGATCTCATTGCGGTTCTCAAGGGCTGCGGTGAGGTCTTTAATCAACTCATGATCATCGAGCAGTTTCTGTTGCATAAAGTCGTCGAAGACACTGACGCAGTTCTTGCCCTTTCGCTTGGCGTCATACATTGCGATGTCAGCTCTGCGCAGCAATTCGCTGACAGACAGGGACCGGTCCCTGTATAAAACCAGACCCATGCTGGAAGTGACCCGCCTGGCACCATCCAGCGTCGTCGATGGTTGGGATGCCGATTCCAGCAGCATTTGAGCTGTATCGATGGCGGTCTTTAACGCCAACTCGGGATCACTGGCAAGGTCATTAAGCACAAACAGAAATTCATCGCCTCCCAGTCGGGACAAAGAATCAGTTTCGGTCAGGTTTTCCTGGAACCGTCCAGAAACCTCAATTAACAGATCATCGCCGGAACGATGCCCCAGGGTATCGTTAACACTCTTGAAATCATCAAGATCGGTGAGCAGAACCGCTCCGTAACGGCCCGATTCCGAACACGCTATCATGGAACTTTCCAGCCTTTCCCGGATAAGTCTCCGGTTTGGCAGGTTAGTGAGTGGATCGTAGAAGGCCAGGCGTTCAATGTCGGACAGGTCGTGAAGGGCGGCAACCAGCAGCCGCTCTGAATTGACCGTGGTCTCGGTTACGGCAATGCGCAGAGGAAAGCGAGTGCCATCCGAGCGGACTCCCTGGATAGAACGGAGGTTACCCATAATGTTGCTGGGCTTGTCGGCTTCCGCATAGGTGCTCATGTGACCCGGGTGATGGCGCGCTATTTCCGGCGGCATGAGTTTTGTTATCGGCTCTCCCACCAGGGCATTCTCCGGATACCCGAACATTTTGCCCAGGGCCGGATTGACCGTTCGGATAACGCCCTCAATATCCGTCGTAATGACGGCATCGTGCAGGGTGTTCAGAATCGCGCGATTGAGTCTCAGGCTGTGCTGGAGCTTTTCCAGGTTGATTTTTTCGGCGTTGATGTCCGTTTGAACGGCCATGAAGCCCTCGACGGCCCCTTGCGCGGATCTCAAAAGCTCACAATGTATCCTTATCCAGTACGGCCTGCCGTCGCGGGTATAATTAATGAGCTCGGCATCGAATCCTTGTCCCTTGGAAAGCCGATCACTCATATGGGCAATGGTTTGAGGATCCGTCTGCTCGCCTTGCAAAAAGGCGCCGGGTTTTTTGCCAAGGGACTCGTCGAAACTGTATCCGGTCATCAATTGAAAACCACGGTTGACCCAGGTCACCAAACCATCGTTATCGGTAACCACGACGCCATTACTGGTTTGGCGAGCGACCTCGGATAACACCGAAAATTGAGTCTCCTGGGCCTCAAGTATGCGCTTGGAGTCGTCGATGGCACCGGCGTCGATATGGTGTTCTAAAAGCCGGGCCGTGCGGGCCACTGAATTCTTTTGTTGTTCGCCAGGCTCTCGTGGGCAGCCATCTTCAGCGAACAAGACGCCTTGGCGGTTGCCATCGCTGTCGAGCAAAATGACCACGGTGCAAACGCCAGGCTGGGCATTGTCTGTGCCAGACAATGCGGAGTCTATCGGTATGCTGAACTCGTGTGGCTCCTCTGAGGTCCAGTGCAGGCCTTTTTTTGCTGCCTCTAGACAAGGCATGACTGATTCACGCAGGTAAGCAGGGTGAATGACCGGTTCGCGTGCATCATCGAACAACACCGCCATCCACTGATGGTTGTTGGCAGTTGCAGAGAAATCGAGAAGGTCAGTGAGCGCTAGTCGAACTTTCGGACTCATAAATAGCGACCAATTATCATGCTTCTGTTTCTCCCAGGTGCCTGTCACAGATGGATTTGGAACACAGTCAATAAGAACGTACTTGGCGATCGAATAATGGACAGGGGTATATTCGCGGCTTGCACCAGTTACTACGCGGGTGCAAGGACCAAAGGGCAGTTGTCGACCCAGGGCTCAGAAATGACGATGAACAACCACTTGGCGGGGGAATGTAATGAAATTCAGGCTTGAACCATATAGGTCATTACGTCTATAAAAAGGAATATCGGCTTTGGGTTCCTTGGGCCAGAGCCAGCGATACATGCGGCCCCTGGAGACCTCCTAAGGTGCCATTATCTGAGCCATGCCATCCAGAACGGTCGGCATCGCATCTGCCGGCATGGGCCTCGCGTACAGAAATCCCTGGGCCAGATCACAGCCTGAGGCTTTGACCAGGTGATCCTGTTCAGCGGTTTCCACGCCTTCGACAACAACGCTCAGGCCAAGGCTGTGTCCGACGGTAATGATGGCCTGCATGATTGCCCTATCACTGTCGTTTTCCATGGCATGGTGCAGGAAACTTCTATCAATCTTGAGGCTGCAAACGGGTAACTTTCGTAAATAAACCAAAGACGAATAACCGGTACCGAAATCGTCAATGGCAATATGCACGCCGGCCTGTTTCAATTTTTCCAATTGGCGTATCTGTCCTTCATCACCACCGATCACTTCATTTTCGGTCAGTTCCACGCCCAATTGAGAGGGGGACAGGTCATAGTTGCACAGCGTCTGCAGGATTTGATCAGCCAGGTGCTGATTGGTCAGTTGTCTGCCCGATAAGTTGATATCAATCCGTAGGGTTTCGAGTGCCGTGCCCCTCCAGGCGATAAGCTGTTTGCAAGCTGCGTCGATTACCCAGTCCCCGATTTGATTAATCAGTCCCGACTTTTCCGCCACTGGAATAAACACATCCGGAGAAACCGGTTGTGAATTTTCATCAAAGCACCGCAGCAATGCCTCACATGAGCGCGTCTTCCCGTCGTTCAAATCAATTTGCGGCTGAAAGTACAGTTGCAGGCTGTCGGCAGCGAGGGCGCTTCGCAGGAGTGAATTAACTGCCTGATAATGAACCAATCGATCATTGATGTCTGAGGTGTAGAAACAGATGCTGTTTCTTCCTTTATCTTTGGCCTGATACATGGCGGCATCGGCGTTACCCATCAGCTCCGCTACCGTTGTGCCATCATTCGGAAACAAGCTGATACCAAAACTGGCTGTTACCTGATAACAAATACCATCCAGCACGAAGCCCTGGTCAAGCACTCTGGTTAAACGCCCAAGGAGTTCATGAATACCTTCGGGGCCATCAAAACCAAACAGCAACAGCACAAACTCATCACCACCAAACCGGCTGAGCAGGTCACAACTGCGAATTTCTGTTTTCAGGCCCTCAGCCACCGCCCGTAAAAGCTCGTCGCCATAGTGATGTCCGAGGGTGTCATTGATCAGTTTGAAGTTATCCAGATCAATAAATACCACCGCTATTTCAACGTTTGGTCGCCGTTTTGCTTCGGCAAGGCGCGTTGACAATTCAACCTCCATCAACCGCCTGTTGGGCAATTGAGTCAAATCGTCGAAACTTGCCATCCAGTGCAGCTTTTCCTTCGCTTTTTTCTGCTCTTGCAAACTGATATCAATGCAGAACATTTCGCAGTCACCGGTATCCTGCTTGATCATCACATGGCTGGAGTAGACGGGCACAAGATGACCGTCTTTGTGCTTCAGCTCCATTTCTTCAGCAGGAATGCTGATATTTTTTTCCAGCCAATTCTGGTGCGCGCTTATTGCGCTTTCGCGCATATCCTCAGGAATTATCAGATCTTCCAGTAACTGACCTTCCGCTTCTTCCCGGCTATAGCCATAAAGCCGCCTGCTGGCATCGTTCCAATAAATCACCCGGCGTCTCTTGTTATAGCCCTGTACCGCGACCATCGGCAGGCTTTCAATCAACTCATAGAAGTTTTGTTCGCTTTGTTTGGCGCCCGAAGGGGCGTTTCCATCGGTATCACCGGATGAAAGAGGGAATTTAAGGCCATGTTTATCTGGCATTCTAAGTGCCTCCGAATATCTTTTTCGAAACCAAGAAAACAACAGCCATATATTTCAGTTGTTTAGGGCAGTATAGGCGCTATTTTACGGATCGCCCAATGCCGGTATCGGGGGTCACCTGGCAGAGAAATTGATGAATTCCATAGAGTGGCGGGTGAAGAAAACAATCTGGCGCTTTCGCGTTGACAGAAAACAGGCGTATGCTAAGTAAATTATTCAGATTACCTGGCCCGGCGAATCCGGGACGTCGTTCTCCATGGAATGGAGTAACAATACAGGGACGGACCAATACAATTCAACCAGGATAAACCGCATCATGATGTACTTCACCCACGAACTAGGCCGACTGGCGCTGACTCCGGCCCGTATGCTGGCAAGCAGCCAGAGCCAATGGCTTCGTCATCCGCTGAGCCCCTGGTCCATGATTCCCGGAACCCGCAGCGTTGCCTCAGCGCTGGACGTATTCGACGATCTCACCAAGCGTTACCCAAAGCCGGGCTTCAATCTGAAAACGACGGTTTGCGACGGTGAAACCGTTCTGGTCAATGAGGCCATCGTTAAGCGCAATCCTTTTTGTCAGCTGAAGCACTTCCAGCGCAGCATTGAACGGCCAGATGATCCCAAGCTGCTTATCGTGGCGCCATTGTCCGGGCACTTTGCGTCTCTGCTCAAGGGCACCGTGGAAACCATGCTGCCGGATCACGACGTTTACATCACGGACTGGCGCGACGCGAGCATGGTGCCGGTGTCTGAAGGCAATTTCGGGCTCGACGATTACATTGATTATATTATTGAATTTATTGATTACTTGGGTCCCGATACCCATGTGTTGGCGGTCTGTCAGCCGGTGGTTCCGGTGTTGGCGGCCACTGCATTGATGGCTCAGGATGAGCATCCGTCGGCGCCCCGTTCTCTGACTCTGATGAGCGGCCCGGTGGACGGACGCGTTGATCCGACAGAGCCCTGCAAACTGGCCAAAAAACACAGCCTGTCGTGGTTCAAACACAACCTGATTCATTCCGTGCCGCCACCGTACCCCGGGGCCATGCGTAAGGTCTATCCGGGTTTTTTGCAGCTGACCGGATTCATCAATATGAACTTCGATCGCCATATGGGTGCCTACCGGGGGCTGTTCCGGTCCATTCGTGATGATGAGACAGAAGAGGTCACTCGCCATCGAGAGTTTTACGACGAATATCTGGCGGTGATGGATTTGCCCGATGCCTACTACCTGGACACGATTGAGCGTGTCTTCAAGGAGTTTCATCTGGCCAAGGGCTGCTTCAAACACCGGGGCAGGCTGGTAGACCCGAGCGCCATTCGTCAAACGGCACTAATGACCATAGAGGGCGAGAAAGACGATATTTCCAGTCCTGGCCAGACCCGCGCTGCCCATGACCTTTGCGTCAATATTCCCGATAACCGCCGCGTGCACCACTTACAGCCGGACGTTGGCCATTACGGGACGTTCAACGGTCGCCGCTGGAGAGAGGAAATTGCTCCGGAACTGAAGAAGTTTATTCGCAAAGCCTGAAACACTGGTTTTTCCGGCGCCTGCGCAATACATCCAGACAACTGTCTGGTCAGCGCAGGTGTGTTCTTGGGCGTAAGAGGTGAGTGATCAGCAATAGAAAAACAGCGATTACCTGAGGTGGGGCAGTGCAGTGCAGAATGTTTTGGTGGTGATTGATTATTTTAAATGAGCTACGAAAAAAGGCAGCCGAAGCTGCCTTTTTTAATCGTACCTGGGCTGTTATTTACAGGCCAACTACGTTTTCCGCCTGAGGACCTTTCTGGCCCTGCGATACGGTGAATTCTACCTGCTGGCCTTCAGCCAGAGTCTTGAAGCCGCCGCCCTGAATGGAGCTGTAGTGAACAAAAACGTCCGGGCCGCCTTCACGAGTAATAAAGCCAAAACCTTTAGATTCGTTGAAAAACTTAACAGTACCAGTAACAGTAGACATATTTTACAATCCTGAAATCAATCTTTTAATGTGCCGTCTGAACATCGTTGTGATGTCAGATCAGCGATATGCGGAAACAAAAAACTTGCGTGATCAAAAACAGGACGAAAGCTACATATTACTGTTGAGATGCGTCTTATTGATGAATGCATTGCTAAATCTTTCCAACGAGGGCAACTTTACTCCCGACAGAGCGGAATAGCCAGCCCTTTCTCGTAAGTATTAACCATTAAGCAACAAAAACAGGTTGTGGCTTTTATTAAGCCCGACAGATGCGGTCTAATGATGCCTTGAATTCGGTAAAGGCATTTTTCGGGCCGGTCAGTAATACTGGCCCAATAGATTGACTGGACAGGGTGGTACCACAGAGTGGCCGACGACGAACAATTTACGGGTTTCACAAGATCCATTTACGACCTGATTGTTCAGCAGGCCAGTCTGGATGTTGTGCTCAGTGCGATTACCACCGTTATGGAGACTCAACTGCCTGATGCACTGGTCTCGGTGATGCTTTACGCACCAGAGACTGGCACCCTCAGGCTCGTTGCCGGTAGCAGTTTTTCGGAAACCTATCGCGAAGCCATGCAGGCCATTCCACTGGCGGCTGAGCTGGGTGCCTGCGGTTCCGCTGCTTACAACCGTGAGCTGACGATTTGCGGTAACATCGCCAGCGATCACCGGTGGGAAGGCTACCATGATATTGCGGCCCGTGAGCGGCTTGCCGCCTGTTGGTCAACACCACTGATTGATGCCTCCGGAAACCTGCTGGGCACCTTTGCTACCTACTATCGGAAACCCGGAACGCCTACAGATCACGACATCAAGCTGATCCGCCGCGCGGCCGGGCTGGTGGTGCTGGCCATTACCCATCAAAGAGAGGTCAAGCTGCGGGAAAGTACCGAGGAGCAACTCAGGTTGCGAGAGCGCGAAAACGAATTGACGCTTGCCCAATACTCAACGCACGATTTGTTGACCGGCCTGCCCAACCGCACTCTGTTTGAGGCTCACCTGGTCAAGGCTTGCCGGGACGTCAGAAATACTGGCCCGTCCCCGGTTGTCTTACTGATCGATCTGGACGATTTCAAACCGGTAAACACCAGCCTTGGTCATGCTCAGGGTGACCAACTTTTGATCATGGTGGCGGCGCGGCTAAAACAGGCGGTCAATGAGAACGCTTTAGTGGCTCGCCTGGGTGGCGACGAATACGCGGTATTGCTCGAAAACGTCGAGTCAGAGGATGGGGTGATGGATTGCGCCCGGACTATTTTGAGCGAACTTTCCCGCCCCTACGAATTTGTCGGCCAGCGCCTGCACATCAGCGCGAGTATTGGCATTGCGTCGCCAAAAAACCAGTCGCTTCGACCCGAGGAATTGCTGGGCTATGCCGATGCCGCCGTTCAGGATGCCAAAACACAGGGTCGTAACACCTGGCACTGGTACGAAGGCTCGGGTGCAGACAGCTCTAATGAATCCGTGGTTCTGCGCCATGAACTGATGGAGGCCATTGAGCTGCAACAGTTCGTTTTGTACTACCAGCCGATCGTGGCTTCCGGCTCGGCTGAACTGAAAGGGGTTGAGGCACTGATCCGCTGGCAGCACCCGGAAAAGGGATTGGTGCCGCCAGGTGTGTTTATCCCTCTGGCGGAGCAGACCGGCCAGATTGCGGCCATCGGGCAGTGGGTTCTCCAGCAGGCCTGCTCGGATTTTGCCCGCTGGAACAGTGGGCGGCAGTCACCTGTTCCGGTTTCGGTAAACATTTCACCTTTGCAGTTCCGTCGATTCGGCTTTGTCGAAGAGTTGAAAAAATCGCTCGAGGCCAGCGGGCTTGAGCCACAACTTCTGGAGCTTGAAGTAACCGAAAACGTGCTTATGTCCGGCACCGGGAGAGCGATTGAAACGCTTAAAGAAATCCGTGCGCTGGGCGTAAAAGTATCGATTGATGACTTCGGAACCGGTTACTCCAGTCTCCGTTACTTGCGCCAACTGCCGATCAACAAGGTGAAGCTTGACCGCAGCTTTATCTGTGACATCACCGAAAATTCCCACAACGCCGCCATCGTGCAAGGTGTGATCACGATGGCACACCACCTCGATCTTGTCGTGGTTGGCGAGGGGGTGGAAACACAAGCCCAGGCCGATGATCTGAGCAGGCGCGGTTGTGATTTGCTCCAAGGCTTTCTGTTTTCACGGCCAGTGCCGCTGGATGCCCTGGCAGCCGGTGAACGACCACAGCTTGTGCCAGAGCCGAAGTGAGCACTTAAAGCTGTGTAAAGGTTTGGCAAAAGCCTGAGTCCACTCTTTTTTTCCGTCACCTGCTTCTCTATGGTTGGCTCTGATTCGAGCACATGGAGATTTTCTGAATGGCACCTGCTCACCGGAGATGGCCGAAACGGTTCGGTCTGGTAGTTCTTCTTGCGGTTGCTGCTGGTTCGGGCTGGGGGTATTTCCAGAATGGCACCGGTACTACCCCCACGGTCAATACCGTTGACGTCACCCGTGGCGACATTCAACAGCTGGTCAGCGCGACCGGTGTCCTCGAACCCAGCAACTACGTAGATGTGGGCGCTCAGGTGTCGGGCCAGCTTGAAAGCATTCATGTGCGGGTAGGGCAAACCGTCAGCGAAGGGGATTTGCTGGCGGAAATCGACCCCACCGTATATGTGGCAAAAGTGGACGCCACCCGGGCCCAGCTGAAAAACCAGCAGGCGCAGATTCAGGATCGCAATGCCCAGTTGCGGCTGGCGGAAATTCAGTTCCAGCGCCAACAGAACCTGTTGCGCGAAGA
>JAWOAO010000412.1:0-2922 GCA_046498485.1 Marinobacter sp.
AAAAATAACCGGAAGGTTTGAGCTTTCGGGCAAAAAGGCTAAGAGGTCGGCTAGCTGCTGCGGGTCTGCAGAAGTGCCGCTTTGGCCGACAACGATGGCATCCGGCTCATGTTGCCCGAGTAATTCAAGGCTTGCCTGAAGGTCTGAAGCGCGAAGCGTATTGATGGATTTTCTGGCCAGATGCTTGCGGACTGTTTCCTGCATCTGGTCCCGGTCATCAATGACAATAACTGCCCTGGCTGATAGCGGCTCTGCGAGTCCCAGCTCACTACAGGTTGCACACAACATTCTGCTGGTAACCGGTTTTTTCAGAAAGCGCCGGGCACCGCGACTGACCGCCTGGCTGGCCAGTTCGATTGAAATGGCAGTGCCGATAACGACCATCGGAGCTGTGTCGGCGCTGGACCCGTTCCCGATTTGCGCCATGGCCCTTTGCAGCCGTGGTGCCTCGAAACCATCGGCGTCGAGCAGCCACAGATCCGCAGGTTTCAGGCCTGTCTGCTCGCTTTCCGTCGACACAAACTGGCAGTCGAAACCGGACGACAGCAGGGTTTTTCGTTGTCGTTTCAGCCACTCATCGGTACGGGTATTACCCAGAACATAAACATCAATCATTGTTAAACATTCACATCCATCCATAGAGCCTTGCTGGCCTAAACGTCTTGCCGTTCTCGCAAGCGGGAGACAAGCCCGCCCACTTCGCCGATCTGCCTTTTCAGTTCCTGCATCGACTCCTGGGCTTCGCTGACCACGGCCATGGCGGTATCACCGAGATCATTTATGCTGACGATTTTCCCCGATATTTCGGACGAGGCATTGTGCTGCTGCTCGGCCGCTGCGGAAGTGCCATCGCAGGCTTCGGATATCCGTTCAATAAAGGTCACCAGCTCTGCGAGGGTATTTTCTGAGCTGATGGCATTTTCAACCGTCTTTTGCGCATAGCTGTCGCAGCGCTGCATGGACTGGGTCGCGTTTGATACGGTTTCGTGAAAACGGCCCAGCGTTGCATTGATCTGCTCGGTTGTTGTCTTGGTTCTCAGGGCAAGACTGCGCACCTCATCCGCCACCACAGCAAAGCCACGACCGGCGTCGCCAGCCCGTGCTGCCTCGATCGAGGCATTCAGTGCCAGCAGATTGGTCTGCTCGGTGATTTCGCCAATGACGCTGAGTGCCTGGCCAACGCCCTTGCTGGCTTCGGTTAACTGACCGACAGCCCGGGAGGCTTCAGAGAGTTCCTGGGATAATGCATCCATACTATGGCGGGTTTCTTGAGTAAGAGATTGCCCGCTGGAGACCCGCTCGTTGGCCATGCGGACCTGGTCAAGCATGCCAGAAGCATTGTTGGCCACCTCACGGGACGTGGCCGACATTTCTTCGCTGGCAGCCGCGATGGTATCGGTAGCGGTGGCTTGTTCCTGCACGGCCGCGTGGGCGTCATTGCTCCGGGAAATGGTGTGCTCGGCGCGCCCTTCCAGTTTCCCGATAACATCGTCCATGCGTTTTACGATGGCGTCGAGCTCGGCGCTTTGTTGAGTGATGACCAGTTCCAGGCTGCCGATATCATCGACCCGACCTGTAAATATCTTCTCGGCAACCGTGTCATTGATAATTTTTCGAGCGCGTTGGACGCAGCTTCTTAATGGGCTGGTGATTCCGGTAATGACCGCCGTGGAGAGCAGCAGGGCACCCATCCAGATTCCGATGGTGGCGTAGAGCGAACTGGTGAAGAATTGTGCGGTGCTGGTGGCCGCCAGAATAAACGCCATCGCGAGGCTCAGCTTAACGTGCAATGACAGCCCCCGGCGCAGGCTGGCGGGTTCTACTGGCCCCTTGGTGGCTTGCGTCTGGCGAAGCGTTGCGTAAAGTTTCTCTGCCCGGGATTCTGCGGCGGGGTCAAGTTGCGAGCGGATTGATTGCAGCTCAACAAGTTCCCCGTTTTTACCGGTCACAGGAATGGCATAGGCCCTGACCCAGTAGTGGTCGCCGTTTTTGCATCGGTTTTTGACGGCCCCAAGCCAGGTTTCCCCAGCCTTCAGCCGGCGCCACATCTCTTCATAGGCGGCTCGTGGCATGTCCGGGTGACGGATAATATTGTGCGGCTCGCCAATCAGTTCGTCCCGTGAGAACCCGCTGATCTCGACGAACTCGTCATTAATGTGAGTGATCTTGCCATTGGGTCTGGTCGTTGAAAGAATGTTGGCGCCCCTGCGGACAGGTACGCTTCGGTTGGTGACCGGGTGATTCGCTCGCACTAAGGGGTTCCCCGTATAGCAATCAGATGGATAGTGATTTAGGCATAATAACAATACGGGCGGAAGTATGGTTTAGATTACGACATATGTGGATTGAAAGTAGGAGCGGGTTATAGTGTGGGATTTCCGGTTTTGTGAAATAACCTGCTGTCTTTAAACTAAAAAATTGGGTTTACAGTCCGACGAGAGGGTGGGTGGTCAGATTTTTTTTTGCAGAAACTGGCTAGCGAAATTTTGTTTATTGCAGAATCTGGATGACGTGATTGTCAAAAATGACAAAGAGGCTGAGCGGAAGATTGGGCGAGTTCTGTGGTGGGCAGGTCGGCTGTCGAGCCGTACGCGTCGCGAAGAGCATCGATATGTACGTCACCCGCCTGCGCCCGCAAAGCCTGTCGGACGACGAAGCATTGATTGAATCTGCGCAGCCGTTCACTTCGGACGAACTGCATGCCGTGCTGAACACGGTTGAGCTGCAGAAACCGGGGAGGGAACTGGCTGCGTGGCGGGACGTCGACGATGCGCGACTCCGGCCCCTGGTCGCGGGCGGGGGCGATTTTCCGACATCACTGGGGGTGAGTTTTCGCCGCGGTCCGCACACGGTCCTGATTTTCGCCGAAGCCGGGGATCCGATCCGCATCTGGCAGGAGGGACGCTCGCGAACCAACTATGA
>JAWOAO010000419.1:0-3051 GCA_046498485.1 Marinobacter sp.
CGGCAAGGTGGCCGCCATTGAGGACCTGGACAAGGTAATCCCACGACTGGTCGAACTGCAGCCGGACGTCATTGTGGTAACGGGCGATCACAGTACTCCCAGCGCCCTGGCAAGTCACAGCTGGCATCCGGTACCGGTACTGATCAGCGCGAACACCTGTCGAGTGGATGGCGTCGAGGTCTTCGGTGAAACCGCCTGTGCCGGCGGAGGGCTCGGTCACTTCCTGGCAAAAGATCTTATGACGCTGGCGCTGGCACATGCCGGCCGCCTGCGCAAATACGGCGCCTGAGCGACGAGCCTGCGCCTGACACGCAAAGTTGAGGTTGAGTCCATGAAAAATCGCAGGAAAACCATCGGCGGAAACTGGAAGATGAACCTCAACCGCAAGGATTCCATCGCACTGGCGGAAAAACTGGCTGCCGATGCAGATACGCAGTCCCTGGACCTCTGTATTTACCCCGCGCAGCCCTACCTGGACACGGTTGCCGCTGTGCTTTCCGGGGATGGAAGCTCCATCAGGCTCGGCGCTCAGAATTTCCATGAGAAATCGAATGGCTCATTTACCGGAGAGACCTCACTGGAGATGCTCAGAGACCTCGGCTGTCAGACAGTACTGGTGGGGCATTCAGAGCGACGGCACAAGCTTGGAGAGTCGGATATTCTGATAAATAAAAAGCTCCTGACTGCGCTGGATGCCGGATTTGAGGTCACCCTCTGCATCGGTGAAACGCTGGAGCAACGGGAGTCGGATAAAACGGATGCAGTCAATACAGCCCAGCTCTCCTACGGCCTGGCCGGCCTCAATGCTGATCAGCTGCAACGGGTGACCATAGCCTATGAACCGGTATGGGCCATCGGGACCGGCGAAAGCGCCACGGCCGAAGACGCGGCATCCGCACACGCGGCCATTCGCCGTTACGTAGAGTTTGCCTATGGAGAAGAAGCGGCCATGGCCATCCGCATCCAGTACGGCGGCTCGGTAAAGCCCGACAATGCCGCGGATTTTTTTGCCCAGGCCGATATTGACGGCGCACTGGTCGGTGGTGCTTCTCTTGAGGCGGAGGATTTTCTGCAGATTATTCGACTGGCCGCATCCCCGGACGGCCCCTGATCGAGGAGCTAATCTGTGGATTCGACAGACGAACGGAAAAGTAACGGCACCGACACGCACAATTGGCACGCTCTCGACATTGAGGACACTCTGGCGGAACTCGACGTCCGGAAGGAAAACGGATTGACGGACGACGAGGCGCAGCGGCATTTGAAGCGTTATGGACCGAACCAGTTGCGGGCAACGGAGGGCCGGCCCTGGTGGCGAATCCTCATAGAGCAGTTTCACAGTATCGTCATTTACCTTTTGGCCGGTGCCGCCATCCTGGCTTTTGCTACGGGCCGCCTGCCAGAGGGCTTTGCGGTCCTGGCGGTGTTGTTGGTCAATACTGCCATCGGTTTTGTCAGCGAATGGAAGGCTGTGCGTTCCATGGCCGCCCTGCGCCGGTTGGGCGAACACATGACCCGGGTCCGGCGGAACGGCAGTGAACAGGACATTGCCGCACCGGAAATCGTGCCCGGCGATATCGTACTGCTGAAAGCCGGCGATCTCGTCCCCGCCGATCTGCGGCTGATTGAGACGGAGCAACTCAGGGTCAACGAGGCGCCTCTTACCGGGGAGTCGGTACCGGTGAGCAAATTAACCGATGCCGTGGCGGCCGATACCGACCTGGCCGACCGCACGAACATGCTATACAAGGGCACCAGCCTCGCCGACGGGAGGGCTGTGGGCATTGCCGCAGCCACCGGGTCGGAGACAGAACTGGGGCGGGTGTCCGCACTCGCGGAATCGGCCGAGGGAACGGTCCCACCTTTGCAGCAGCGGTTGGATCAGTTGGGTCGTCGTCTCGCCATACTGACTATCTTCGTTGCCATTGCGGTCGCATTGCTGGGCTTTCTGGTAAGAGAGCAACAGGCCGCGCTGGTGATCGAGACGGCACTTGCGCTGGGGGTGGCCGCCATTCCCGAGGGCCTTCCCATCGTCGCCACCATTGCCCTCGCCCGGGGCATGTACCTGATGGCGGCACGCAACGCGCTGATAAACCAGCTCACCGCGGTGGAAACCCTGGGGGCCACCCGGGTAATCTTTTCGGACAAGACCGGCACTCTGACGGAAAACCGGATGAGGCTGCAAAAAATCATCACCCCCACCGGCGATCTGGTGTTGGAAGAAACCGGACCTGACGAAAAGCTGGCGGAAACGGACGGAGTTCGCCGCGTCATCGCGGTCGGCGTGCTCTGTAATGGCGGCTCCCTTGGCCAGGAACAGGGAGAGGACAATCCTCGCGGCGATCCCACTGAAATAGCGCTTCTGAAAGGAGGAAAAAACCTCGGACTGGAACGCAAGTCGCTGCTGGAAGAGAGGCCCGAGGCCCGGGTGGAAAAATTCGAGCCCCGAGTGAAGAAGATGGCCACCTTTCACCAGGATGACGGCGGCTTTTACGTGGCGGTAAAAGGCGCTCCCGAGGCCGTGCTGGAAGTATGCAGCAACATCGCGGCGGCGGATGACGGCACCGAGCCGCTGGATGACGAGACACGCCACCATTGGCTCGAACGCGCTAACCAACTGGCGGGCGAGGGTTTGCGCCTTCTGGCCATGGCCGAGAAACAGGTGGCGGCCAAGGATGCCGATCCCTATAAAGAGCTGCGCTTCCTCGGCCTTGTGGGCTTGCTCGATCCGCCCCGCAAAAATGTCAAAGAGGCGATAGACGCCTGTCAGGCGGCCGGGATCCGGGTGGCAATGGTGACTGGCGATCAGCTGGAAACCGCCACGGCAATCGCCCGGGCCGTGGGGATCGTCGGGGGCAAGGACGATCCTGAGACAGTCGGCATGCTGGGGCGGGACATCGGTTCTCCCGAAGAAATCGACGAGGACAGGCAGGAGAAGATCTACCGCGCCAACATCTTCGCCAGAGTGAGCCCTGAGCAGAAGCTCGATCTGGTGAGTATTTATCAGGATCGGGGAGAGATCGTAGCCATGACCGGTGACGGCATCAACGA
>JAWOAO010000464.1:0-5398 GCA_046498485.1 Marinobacter sp.
GATTTGCTCTCCCGCCCCCCTTTTGCCTGCCGTCTCATTGGCTTGTTCCTGATCGCGCTGGCCGCGAGCGGTTGTAAGACCGAAAAAGATCCCGATCAGCCAACCCTGCTTGGCGCCCCCCCGACCACGGCTTACCTGGGTGTTGAGTATTACTACAACTGGGGTGCTTATGGTGGTGAAAGTATTCTGGACTACTCCCTGACCAACGCGCCCTCCTGGCTGGCACTGGAAGATACCCGCAACAAAGCCCGTCAGGGCGTGATTATGCGGGGTGTACCGGGGCTGTCCGGCGGTGAACGCGGCGAAGCCGACCTCGGCAAAACCGAGAACATCGATATTGTCTCTACCGATGGCCGCCTGTCCGGTTTTCAGCCCTTTGATATTGAGGTAAAGCGCAATCTGTTGTCGCTGGAGGCCTCGACCTTTACCGAGGGGCAAAGCCCGGAGATTTCAGGCAGTGCTGGTGAGCGCTGCGCCTTACCCGATCTGGAAACGCCGGGTGCGCATCAGTACCTGATTGATCTGTACGAAACTGACGGATCATCGAATGCTACCAAAAATGTGACATCAGAAACCAGGCGGGTGTTGGTCAAAGTGCTGCTCGATCAGCCCTCCGCCACCCGGGTGTCTGTTGCCTTCGAGTTGCGCTCCGAGTTTGACGCAACTGCCTGTGATGACGAACAAACGCCGCCGCACCAGAGCTGCGAATACAGCCGCAATAACCTGGGTCGGGCCATTATCGGCAACGACATAGTGGCCCGTGGCAGTGGCTCCCCGTTGCCCTCGGACGAGGACGGCAACGAGCTCGACTACCTCCAGTTATTCCAGAATGATCAGGGGGTGTATGACCACGGCATCATCACCCTGGAGCCGGGCATCACCGAGTGCTTTATCCCCCTTGAAATCATTGATGACACCATCCCCGAGCCTTCCGAACTTGCGCAGCTCTATCTGACCGAAGTCCGTACCGGCATTGCCTCATTGGGTGCTTCCAATACTGAGGTGCGTACCAGTCTGACCCTTCAGGACAACGAACCTGTGGTGGCCATTGAAACCCTCAACAGTGGTCCCAGAGACACCTTGAACACCGGTGGTGTCGGGCGTTACCGGGCTACTCTCTCGGGCGCCCGGGAGGTGCCAGTCAGTGTCCGCCTGACTCAAACGCAAAGTTCAACGGCCCGTTTGGGCACCGAGTTTTTCATTGAACAGGAGGGCGAGACCAACGCGACCCTCGAGTTTCCGTTGGGCCAGGATGAAGTGGTCTTTGCCGTTCGTGGAAGTAACAGTCATACCTCTCCAGAGGATCTCAACGACCGTTTTACGCAACTCGCGGTCGACAACGTCTTTCAGGCCGGCCGGGAGGGGTTTGCGCAGGGTGCCAGCGAGCATTTGTTGCGCTTGAGCTTCAATCGACTGACTGAGCACCTGGCCTGGAGCGACGGCTTTGTTCCGACGGATGTCACGGTGGGTCATGGTGGCCGTTTGTTTGTGGCAGGCCATCGGAATGGCGAAGTGCAGGTGCGAGTTCACGATCAGACCGGTTCCCTGTTGGGCAGCTCGCTGGCCATTGCTACCCTGTCACCTTCAGCGCAGCCCGAGGTGTTTGTTGATGTGGCGGAACGCCGGGTGGCAGAGGGGGGTTCCCGGGTTACCCGGTACGAACTGGTCGTGGCCTTTGCAACCAGTGAGAATGTGGGTGCCGGAAAGGTTTCAGGTGGCGAAGACGTCGTGGCAGGGCTGTACCGGTTGCAGGAGGGCGACTATCAGTTGCGCTGGAATGAGTTGCTTCGGATTGGTACGTCTGGTGACGACAGGGTGCGCTGGGTCGGGCTCAATGCCGGTAGCGGAAATGTGGTCGTCGCCGGTGAAACCGATGGCACCTGGAGTGGCGAGACCTCTGCTGGTGGAACCGACGCTTTTATGGCACAGATTGACAGCTTGCCGGATGGCGAATCACTGGTGCCGACCCTGGCCTGGTCCCGCCAGGTTGGCTCTTCCGGCAACGACCGGGTTGTCGGTGGCAGTGTCAGTACGGTGAGCCCGCTGTTGTTTGGCTTCGCTCCGGTGTCGATTGATGGCACTGCCGTTACCGGCCCGTTTTTCTTCAGTGGCCGTGCCAATGGTTCGCCGACGGTGTATCAGGTCGGCGAAGACCCGTCCGAGACCCTTAAGCATGGCTTCTACGGTGACGGCAGTGTCTGGCTGGTTGGTGATGCGCTTCGGGACTATTCGCTTCAGGACAACGCCGATGATGAAACCGAGCTGGTGCGTGCCCCGCTGGATAATCGGGCCGGTTTCGCGCTTGGCTTCAGCACCAATGGTGCGATTGGAACTGCATTGATGGCCAGGGGCTTTAACGAGACAGCCAACATCACGCTGAGCCAGGGCATGGTGTTCAATGGCGATATTGTGGTTGCTGGCAATACCGATGGCGAGTTCGCGGAGGGTGTTGTGCAGCCGGGGGCCGGCCAGGGCATTCTGGCCCGGTTGAATCGCAGTAACGATGATGCCACGTACCGGAGCTGGCGCCGTCAACTTGAGGTCAGTGGCCTCAGCGTGCTTCGTTTAAAAAACTATCGTGATGACGAAATTGTTGCGTTGGTCGATCGTAACGGCACGCGCGAGATTCGGGTGTTCAGCCCGGAAGGTGAGTCGTTGACCTTTGACTGATTGAGATCTGATTCCGGGGGCTATACCGAGCCTTCGTGTCTTCCGGCGCTGGCATAGAGCTTGAGGTAGTCCGTGCTGGTGACAATGCCATAAGGCTTGCCTTCGGCATCGATGACGAGCGCTGCGTTGAGCTGGTGCGCGAGCATAAGGCGCGCCAGCTGGTGGGCATCGGTTTCCGGTGAGGCCGTCAGGAAAGCCGGCAACTCGATGTGGGTCAGGACCTCATCCATCGCGTCAGCGCCATGCTCGTGTAGCCAGGCCAGCAGCCATCGAAGATCAATCAGTCCGGCGACATTCTTTTCCGCCATGATCACCAGGTGGTGAATGCCATTGTCTTCCATACTGGACAGGGCATCGGCAATGGAGGTGGTGGCAGGCGCGAAATACACCGCGGGCGAGCAGATACCCGCGACCGGCAGGTAGATCCGCTCCTCAATCCGTTCGCCGGCGGCGGCTGAGCCGTACTCCTGCAGTGCCCGGTGGCGACCACTGTTTGCAGCCTGTTGAAACTCGGCGTCGGTTGCTTCGCTGTGACCCGCTGAAATTGCGCCGGATTCCGTCAGCTCGGTAACGTTACCAACCCTGCGGCTGCGGAACGCTTCGGGTAACCGGGTGCCCAGAGGCCGGCCCGGCTCACTGACAAAAATGGACATTGCACTGCCTCCTCCATTAGACGGCTACAATCTCGGATCAAATAAGCATCTTTTCAAGATTAACGGCCGAGCATTGTCAGATTACAGGAACAGCGTATTACATCAAGGTAAGTTACGTCCGGTACAGACGTCTCGTTTCCAGCCGCTCAGCAAGCCGTGTCGACAGGCACCGAGGCTGACCCGTGATCACGTCTGCCAGGTACTCCGCCAGCAACGGCGCCCAAACCAGACCCTTACTGCCCAGCCCGGTCATCAGATAGATGCCATCCACCGGCATACCTGACTTGTCATGCAGTACACCGGCGACGGGCTGGTAGTCATGGGTGGTGCAGCGGAAGGCAACCCGGCCCTCGAATTGATCTGCCATCGGCGTGGTGCAGGAACTGATGCCGGGCAGCATGGCTTTCAGCTCAGCCAGGTTTTCCTGGTTACTGAGGGTGGTCGGCATCGGGTTGTCGTCCCTGAGATCGAAGGTAGCGCCGGTGGTGGCGTGTCCGTTATCAGCCGGATTCAGGTATTTCGAGCCGCAAATCACCGTGCGGGGCAGGTTGAACAAGGCTTCGGGTAACTGAGTGGTCTGGCCCCGGATTGGCTTTAAGCGGAGTTCTCCGGGCACCGGCACCAATTTGGCGGCTTCATGGCCGCCGGCAATTACCACGTTGGCGGCTTGGCGGTCTTCACCTCGGCTGTTGCGCAGGCACCAGTGGCCGTTGCAGGGCTGAATACTGGCGATCTGGTAATCGAACCGCGTTTCAATCAGAGGATGATCTGCAAGTTCCTGGCAAGCCCTGGCTGGGGCCAGCCAGCCGGAGCCCGGGAACCACAGCCCCGAATGTTCGACAGGGATGCCGGCAAGTTCTGTGGCCTGGCTGGCGGTTACCGGCATCATCAGATCGCTGGGGTAGGCATTGCGCAGACAAAATCGACGCTGGCGGTCAGCTTCCTGCGGGTTGGTTGCCAACTGTAGCAGGCCTGTGGGGTGCCAGAAATCGGACTGCCAGGCCCGGTAAAAGCGTTGACTGAAGCTGAGCGCAGTGGCTGCGAGCTCGGTCTGGGTGTTGTATTCCACACCAAGTTTTACGTACAGCGCCCCTTGCAGATTGCCAGAGGCCGCAGAGCCGGGTTTGGCCGCTTGATCAATCAACAGCACTGAAATGCCACGTTCGGCCAGATTTCGAGCCAACAGGGTGCCGGCAATGCCCGCCCCGATGATGGCAACCGGTTGGTCGCTGCCGGCTGCACCACTCGGCCTATCGCCGGAAAATTCGCCGGCCAGCATGTCCGGTTTATGACCAAAGCCCGGCCGTAGTTCGGTACTAAAGCCGACGTCTTCCAAAGCCTGGCGTACTTTGCCAACACAGGCAAAGGTGGCCAGTGTGGTACCGGTTTTGCTGTGCGCGGCGACCCGTTGCAGGCTGTCGTTCAGCCACATGTCCGGGCTCTGTGCAGGCGAGAATCCGTCCAGAAACCAGGCGTCGGCCGTGAAAGTCAGGTCTTGCCAGGCGTTCAGAACATCGCCGAAATACAGTGTCAGGCGCACCTTGCCGCCTGCAAGAATGAGTCGGTGCGTGCCCCGAATCAGTGGCGGGTAGTGTTCGATCAGCTCGGCGGCCTGATGCCTGAGTTCGGGCCAGCGCGACAGCGCTTTTTCAAGATCCGTGCGGCTGAGGGGGTAACGCTCAACGGAGACAAAATGAAGTATGGCGTTGTCATCGACAGGTCTTTGGGCCTGCCATTCCGCCCAGGCCGCCAGAAAGTTCCGGCCGGTGCCAAAGCCACTTTCGGCGATCACAAAATGGCCGTGGGATGGTACTTGCCGAAAACGTTCTGGCAGGTGGCTGGCACCAATAAACACCTGCCGGGATTCCGCCAGTCCGTGGTCTCGATTGAAGTACACAGCACCAAATCGGGTAGATTCCGGTACCCCGTCCCGCCAGATCAGTTCCGCCGGCTCTGTGGTCCAGCCCTGGGAGGCGCGCCTGCCGGTGTTGATGAAACGGGGCGAGTGAGGAAGGCTGTCAGCTAAGAGGCGTCAGTCCTGGGCGACGACCCGGTAGTTGAGATCGGCGTGGAGG
>JAWOAO010000038.1:0-3368 GCA_046498485.1 Marinobacter sp.
TGTTATTGTTGTCTTCGGTTGCACAAGTTTAAGTCAAGGTTTAGCACACGGTCCACCTTACGTAAAGGTAAGCTAATGGCTAATAAAAAAGGGCGGCACTCGCCACCCCGCTGTTATTACTCAGGCTTGTAAAGCCGCTGAATGCTGGAAAAGTCCAGTTCGCCATTACCCTGCCCGGCGTGCAGCTGGAACAGGTTACGGGCGAGCGAGCCCATAGGGATGGAGGCCTGATTGGTGACCGCATTATCAAACGCCAGCCCCAGGTCTTTGGTCATCAGGTTAACCAGAAAGCCACCCTGATAATCGCGCGACGCGGGCACACCGTCCATCACACCCGGCCAGGGGTTATAAACGTTCAACGCCCAGTTGCCGCCGGAGCTTTGCTTCATGATTTCAGACAGCACGGCAGGGTCCAGGCCATTCTTTGCGCCCAGGGCCAGCGCCTCGCTGGTGCCGGCCATCAGGATCGCCAGCAGCATGTTGTTGCAGATCTTGGCCACCTGCCCGGCACCGGAAGGGCCAGCGTGAAAGATGTTCTTGCCCATGCCCTCAAGAATGGGTTTGGCCTTGTTGAAGGTGCTTTCTTCGCCGCCGCAGATGAACGTCAGGGTGCCGGCCTTGGCACCACCAACACCGCCGGAGACCGGTGCGTCGATAAACTCCAGGTTTTTGGCGATGGCTACCTCCGCCACCTTGCGAGCGGTTTCCGGAGCAATGGTGGAGGAATCAATCACCAGGGTACCGGCAGGCAGAGCCTGCAACAGGCCGTCCTCGCCCAGATACACAGCTTCGACATGCATGCCCGCTGGCAGCATGGTGATCACGCACTCTGCGCCTTCGACTGCCGCCCGGGCAGACTCCGCGGTTTTCGCGCCATCCGCCACCAGGGCCTCAACGGCCGATTTGGAAAGATCGAACACCGTGACATCGTTGCCGGCTTTGATCAGGTTGGCGGCCATGGGCGCGCCCATGTTGCCCAGGCCGATAAAGGTTATCCGTGCCATCGTTTTTCCCCTTGTTGTTTTAATTCAGCTAAAAAAACTGTTTATCCAATCCTGGTCAATCTCGCCCAGCGAGGCGTAACGCCAGCGGGGCTGCATGTCTTTATCGATCAGCAGTGCCCGGATGCCTTCGGCGAACTCACCTTTTTTCAGGCCGTTGTGTGACATCACCAGTTCGTTATCCAAAACCTGCTTCAGGCCGTGGTGACGACTGCGGTGATAGTGCTGCCACATCAGCGCCAAAGAGGTGGGCGAGGCATTGCCAATGGTTTTGGTGGACTTACCCAACCAATCGTCACGGCTGTTCAGCTCTTTGATCTGCGCCACCACCTGTTCTGGCGTGTCGGCATCGGCCGCCCGGTTAATGTCATCCAGATGCTCGCGCACCGGCGATTCCGGCAGAGCATCCTGGCTCTGTTGCTCGAACCGCCGGAGCACTTGTGCGGTGACCGCGTGGGCGTTATCCGCCAGCCAATCCGAGGCTTTCAGGGCGTCGATGACATCGCTCTTGAGCGCGTGTTTGACGAAGCGGTCGGCCATACCGACAAACAGCGCGTCGGCCCCGTTCATTCTGGCCCCGGTCAGCCCTAGAAACAGGCCGGTGCGCCCCGGCATGCGGTTAAGAAACCAGCCGGCGCCAACGTCCGGATACAGGCCAATACTCACCTCCGGCATGGCCAGCTTCGAGTACTCGGTGACCACCCGGTGCGACGCTCCCACCATCAGCCCGATGCCGCCGCCCATGACAATGCCATTGCCCCAGCAGATAACCGGTTTCGGGAAAGTATGGATCTGGTAATCCAGCGCGTATTCTTCACTGAAGAAGCGTTCGCCTTCGTCGAGTTTGCCCGGTTCGGTCATGCTGCGGTACAGCGAGACAATATCGCCGCCTGCGCAAAAGGCTTTGTCGCCTTCGGCTTCCAGCCAGACCGCACACACCTTCGGGTCGTCCGCCCAGCGCTGCAGCTGCGGCTTCAGCAGCTGGATCATGTTCATCGACAAGGAATTGAGGTTGCGGGGCGTATTCAATCGCGCCACCGCAATCAACTTATCCCCAGCGGTTTGCCATTCTTCAAACAGGATGGGTTGATCGCTCATAACTGCCTCGGTGATTACCGGTTTTGCCACTGGGGTTTACGTTTGTCGAGGAAGGCATTCACGCCTTCTTTCTGATCTTCGGTGTGGAACAGCTCGACAAACAGCTCCCGCTCCATGCGCCAGCCATCGCTGTGGCTACGACCATCCCGGGCACTCATCACCAGCTGTTTGCAGCGGGCAATGGATGACGGGCTCTGCTTGCAGGCACCCTCGGCCAGTTCCAGAGCTTTTGCCAGGGCCTCACCGGAGGGGACGACTTCCTCCACCAGACCAATTTGCAGGGCCTTGTCGGCACCCACCCGTTCACCACACAGAATCATCCGTTTGGCCCAGCCCTCACCCACCAGCCAGGGCAGGTTCTGGGTGCCACCGGCGCAAGGCAGCAAGCCGACGCTGGCTTCCGGCAGCGCCATCTGGGCGTGCTCTTCAGCAATGCGAATGTCGCACGACAGCGCGCATTCCAGGCCACCGCCCATGGCGTAGCCGTTAATCGCGGCGATAGAAACACCGCGGAACGCGGTCAGAGCGGCGAAGGCTTCGCCGAACCGCTGCGCCATTTCGTTGGCCATGGCCCGGTCGCCGTCGGCAAAGGTTTTGAGATCGGCGCCGGCGGAGAAGAATTTTTCGCCCTGCCCGGTCACCACCAGGGCGTAGATAGCCCGGTCGTCGTTGAGTTCGCCAACGATCCTGGCCAACGCCGCCAGCGAGTCGGCGGTCCAGGTGTTGGCCGGCGGGTTGGCGATGGTGAGAATGGCAATGTGCTCGCGTTTTTCGAGCTGAATCAGGTCACTCATAATAGAATCCTTTTGTTGGTCCGTGGCCGGTCATTGGATGGCTTCGGCCACACCACCGTCCAGCAGCCGGCGGGCAATGATCAGGCGCATGATTTCGTTGGTGCCTTCCAGAATCTGGTGCACGCGCAAATCCCGCACATAGCGTTCGAGCGGGTATTCCCGGATATAACCATAGCCGCCATGCAGCTGCAGGGCGTCGTTGACCACCTCAAAACAGGCATCGGTGGCGAAGCGCTTGGCCATGGCGCAGTGCAGTGTCGCTTCCGGGTCTTTGCTGTCCAGTTTGAAAGCGCCCAGGCGCACCATCTGGCGGGCTGCCACCAGGTTGGTGGCCATGTCCGCCAGCTTGAACTGCAACGCCTGAAACGCCGCCAGCGGTTTACCGAATTGCTGACGTTCATGCAGGTAATTGCGGGCCCGCAGCAAAGCCGCCTGGGCGCCGCCGAGGGAACAGGTGGCAATGTTCAGGCGGCCA
>JAWOAO010000003.1:0-4069 GCA_046498485.1 Marinobacter sp.
TTAGAGTATCTCATGGACGGTAATCCATTCCTGAGAAGGTTTGGGACCGAAGGCGGCCTGGATTGGCTAGAGAAGGAAGATTGGGGTCTGACCCCAAGGTTAATTGAGGCAGCGGCTGAGGAAGGCGTTTAGGTGGTGCACTTCTTCCAGGCACAGGCTGTGTTCCATGCCGTAGCTTTGGTATTCGGGCTGGTAGCCCTGCGCTTTCAGGGTTGCTACTGCTTGCTGGCCGAGGGCTTCCGGAACAATGGGGTCATAGCTGCCGTGGGCGACGAACACCGGCAGCTCCTGGTTAGCCGGGGAACGCTGAATGGAGCCGGCGGTGGCGTAATAGGTGGACAGGGCAAACAGGCCGTCCAGGCGTTCGGGGTAGCTCAGGGCCAGTTCGTAAGCGACCGCGCCGCCCTGGGAAAACCCCCCGATGATGATGTTTTCCGGGCGAAGGCCCTGCTGGCGCTGTTGGTCGATCAGCTGGGCAACCGCATCGGCGGATTTACGCAGCTGGCGCTCGTCCACCTTGCGGTCGATGTCCATGGCCAGGATGTCGTACCAGGCGGGCATGCGCATACCACCATTGATGGTGACAGCCAGTTCCGGAGCATGCGGGAAGATGAAGCGTACCGCCCGTTCCTGGGCGAAGACCAGTTCCGGCACCACCGGTTCGAAATCGTGGCCGTTGGCGCCCAGGCCATGCAGCCAGATAACGGCTATTTCAGGGTTGGGTCCGGTTTCAATGATCAGGCTTTCAAGCGACGACATTCAGAACTCCCAAAGCGAATTTTGGCGCAAGCATACCAGAGCAGCCCGGCCCGAGCATCAGAGCACCCGAGGCCGGCGCGCCGGCACAAACCACAGGCAGATCCGGGCCAGCCAGCGCAACAACAGCAAGACCGGCAGCAGGATGATGAACCAGCCGGGCACCTGCACCATCCAGGACGGTACACCAAGAACCCTGGCGGCACCGGCAAACAGATCGTTCAGTACCACCGGATGCCGCACCGCCACATAGGCCAGCGCCGCCACTGCCGGCCAGCGGGCATGGCTGACCAGCACCGAGGCCATGCGCCCGGCGCGGGCCAGACGAGAGGTATAGGCGGCTGAGCGTGCGGTGACGGTCGACGCCCGCGCGGTGGTTGCCGCCGCCCTGCCCGCTTTCAGAAACTTCACCGCGCTGCCGATCACGATGGCATCCACCGCCGCCCAACCGAGATCACGGGCGCGGATCGACTGATCGGTACGGTAACGGGATTCCAGGGTACGAATGCCGCTGGTAAAGAATTGGGTGACGCCCTCGGTGATGCGCTCGGTCCAGATCCATTCAATGCTGCCGTCCGGACCCACCAGAAATTGTCCGGTGAAGTCATGGCCTTCTTTGTTGGCAAAGTTGATGGCGTACCAGGCGCGTTCTTCCGGGGTGAGGGTCTGGCGGGTGCCCGCGACCCGGTTCGTTATCTCGATCGATCCGACCGGGTTCTGGTAGAAGTGAATCACCGGCGGAATCAGGTATTCGCCGTGGGTTCGCAGGGCTTCCTGAAACTCCGGCTCTTCACCAAACAGCTCCATCAGCAGCCGGGAATGCTCCGGGAACACCTGAAGCGCCGCCTGAGCTTTCAGCAACAGCAGAACATCCTCTCGATAGTCCAGCAGCAGCGCCTGCACCGGCAGAGGTTCGGCCAGCAATTCCGAGCCGGCGCCAAACACCTGCTGCGCGTGCAGGCGCACCAGACGCTCCTCCACCGGTTGCGGCTGCGAGCGCACCGCCACCAGCACCGCCACCATCAGGGCAATGCCCGCCAGCCAGAGCAAGCCCCGGTGGCGTTGGGTTCTGAACAGTGCGGGCTCTGCCATCGAGCACTCCTGCGACCTGAAAGCATCTAGTCTACACGGAACGCCTCCACCATAGGCGGTATTCCCGGGAACATGCCGATCGCCAGCATGACCACGCACAGGATAACAAACACAATGCCGGGGATAATCCAGCGCCCCATGTGGCCCAGCTCCTTGCCACGCTCCTTGCAACCGATCAGGCCGAGGTTATCCAGCAGCACCGTCAGCGACCAGCCGAACACCGGGTTCACCAGCGCCGAAGCGAAAATGACAATGCCGGCGGATTCGGTGGTTTTGCCCTTGCGGGTCATCTGCATACCGGCTTCCAGCAGCGGCAGGAACACGCCCACCATCAGCGCCACGCTCAATACCGGCGGCCACACCGCCAGGTCCATCGGATAGCCCAGAAGGGCGGTGATGATGCACAGGATCCCGGTGAGCACGGCGCCGGCGGCAATCGGCCGTTTGGCGATGGAGGCCGGCACAATGTAGGTGCCCCAGGACGAGGCGATGTTGCCACCCCCGAGCACCGTGCCCACCACCTGCCGGGTTGAGGCCGTCACCATGGTGTCATCAATGTTCATGATGACCCGATCGGTTTTGTCCGGATAATTAAGCCGCTGGAACACCTGATGCCCGAGAAAATCCGGCGACCACATGGCCACTGCCAGAATGGCAAACGGTGCCACCGCCATAAAGCTGTAAATATCCGGCAGACCCAACTGCCACCCGGTGTTTTCGCCCCACCAATACGCCGGATTCATGTTGGGAATGCCCGGCTCGGTGACAAACTCGAAGGGTGCACCCAACAGCAAAGCAACGACCGCGGCCAGCACAGCGCCCAGGGGAATCGCCAGCCAGCGCATCTGAACATGCTCCAGCCAGGCATACATAACGATGGTCATCGCCACCACCACAAAGGCGATGTAGCCTTTATCAAAGCCTTCCGCCCAGTTAAACAGGTGTCCGATCTGGCTGGTAATGCCGATAAACCCCAGGTACAGCAGCAAGCCACCGCACACACCGTTACTGGTCAGCTTGGCCAGCAGACTACCGCCTTTGGTGATACCGAGGATAAACCCCAACACCCCGACCATGATGCCCAGTGCCATCGGGTGGCCACCAGAGACCACAATGAGCGGAATCATCGGGATCAATGGACCGTGGGTGCCCGCCAGGTTACTGGTGGGGTTAAGAAAACCGGACACCAGAATCACAAACAGGACGGCGGCAATGATCATCTCAAAGCGCACGTTCTCGGTAATGAATTCTTTGGATAACCCCAGCGGTGCTGCGAAGGCGGCCACGATAGCAGCCACCATCACCACCTTGCCGATGGTTGCGGCCATGGCCGGCACCAGGTCTTCCCATTCAAAATGGTAGTCCCGGAACGGCATGTTTGGTCGCCAGCGGCGCGGGGCCATCACCTGCAGTTCGTGCTCCAGGTATTCGCGCCGGCTGGCAAAACGGGATCGGGGTTTACGGTCTGAGAGGTAGCTGCTTTTGGCTTTGTTATCAGTCATAACTGCTCACGTTCAAAATTTTGAGTGAGCGATACTAGGGATGCGTTGGCGCACTAACCATTGGCCCTTTGGCTAAGCCGGCCAAGAACCGTTCCACATTCAGGGCTACCGACCCCAGATTGGTGCAGGAGTACGAGCAGGCCTGAGGCCCCTCAGGCCTGCTCGTACTCCTGCACCAACTGCTCCAGAAAATACATGCCGGCACTGCTTAGGAAGTAGTGCCCGGCACCAGCCCGGAACACCAGGTTGCGCTTGTCCAGGTAATCCAGCGCCTCCGCCAGGCCTTTGTCGAACCGGGCCGCCCGGAGAATGTCCTGATACTCCTCATCGGCGGCCATCGCGGCCAGATCCTGCTCGTTCAAGCCGGCATCCGGTCGGCCCAGATAATCCAGGTCGCGGCCGCTGCGGGCGAAATAGCGGCCAATCAGCAGTAGAATCACCTGCACCCGGAAGGCGTTTTCATCGTGCTCTTCGCCCTCTTCGTCGCTGCTTTCTTTCAGGAAGAAAAAGGCGCCACTTTCGCTGAACACCAGCTCGCTGCCGAGGTGCTCATAAAAGGTTCTGAAGTGGGACAAATGGTTGTACAGCAAGTTGTACAGCGGATTCGCCACCAGTTCGGAGCGATTGGCATCCCACAGCTCCCGCACGATGACCCGGCCCGCCTGAAACTCCCGGTAGATGGCCCTCACGTCGGCAGCGCCTCGACCGGCAGGCGGCTC
>JAWOAO010000052.1:0-3870 GCA_046498485.1 Marinobacter sp.
GTCCGCTACTCGGGTGCTGCCGGTCACCGGTAGTCTGGCCGGCTGTATGTGCAGGTGGTAGTGGCCGAAGGTGTGGCGAAAACCGCTGATCAGCTCCGGGTCGCTGCAGGCCAGCCCTAGGTGCCGTTCGCAGGCGTCCTGCAATTCTTCGGCGCCGTAGGCCGGGTCCAGCTCCGGCAGGCTCCACAGGCCGCCCCAGATACCGCTGGGCGGTCGCCGTTCCAGCAGTATGCGGCCGTCAGCGTCTTCCAGAATCAGCATCCAGGTGGTTTTCTCTGGCTTGGTTTTTTTCGGCTTGGAGCCGGGGTAGAGGCGGGTTTCCGAGTGTGCGTAGGCCTGGCAGCCAGCGCTCAGCGGGCAGCTGTCGCATTTGGGGTTGCTGCGGGTGCAGGCGATGGCACCCAGGTCCATGATGCCCTGGGTGTAGTCGCGCACACGGGTGTCTGGCGTGTGCGCTTCGGCATGCTGCCACAACTGCGTCAGTACCGATGTCTGCCCTGGCCAGCCGGGCACCGCATGGTAGCGGGCCAGTACCCGTTTGACGTTGCCATCCAGAATGGCGGCTCGCTGGCCAAAGGCCTGGGCCAGAATTGCAGCTGCGGTTGAGCGGCCGATGCCGGTGAGCGCCTCCAGTGCTTCCTGGTCTTGCGGGAACTCACCGTGATACGCCTCGACCACCTGCTTCGCCGCTTTATGCAGGTTGCGGGCACGGGCGTAGTAGCCAAGGCCGGACCAGTGGCTCAGGACATCGTCTACCGGTGCCGAGGCCAGCGTCCGGACATCCGGAAAGCTGACCATGAAGGCCTCAAAGTAGGGGATAACGGTGTTCACCTGGGTCTGCTGAAGCATGATTTCAGAGATCCACACCCGGTAAGCGTTGCGGTTGTGGTGCCACGGCAGGTTGTGCCTGCCGTGCTGGTCATACCATTGCAGTAGTTGCTCGGCGAAATTGTCGGTCATCGGCCGAACAGTCCTTTGAGGGCGTCTTTTACTTTGTCGCCTTCTTCGCCCAGCTTTTCCTGGAGCTTTTCATCGACTTTCTCTTCCGCCTTGCGCCTGGCCCGGTCCAGCTCTTCATCGGCCTTGGCGCGGGCCGCGTTGGCGGCAATGTCTTTCAGGCTGTCGCGGAAGCGTGAGCCGTCGAAGGAGCACAGGCCGGCCGAGTCTTCGGTGAAGTTGCCGCGGCATTCAACGGGAATGACCACGTTTTCCACATATTCGGTTACCCGACAGGCCTGGTCGCGGTGGATTTCACCGACGATGCGCAGGCCCAGCTCGTAATCCAGGATGCTCTGTTCAAGGTCAACGGTGCCGTTGCCTTCCAGGCGCATGCCCGCCAGCGCCGCGACCAGGTCGGTGTTGTTCAGGGTGTTGCCGTCGATCTTCAGGGTGCCACGCATGTCGTTGAACGGTGTGGTGGCGCCCCAGTCTGCGGTGCTCAGCGACTCCTGATTGACCAGGGCGATGCCCTGACAGGCCATGCGGGTCAGGTTCATTCGGCGGAACTCGCCTTCAGCCAGGTTAAAGTTGATGTCGCCCCTGGCATTGTTGCGCAGGGCAGAAATGCGGTTGCCGCTGGTGTCTACCGCCAGTTTCAGGTTGGCGCCGCCAGAGAGCATGTTCACTTCGGCGAGGTCTGTCAGCAGGGGCAGGGTCTGCACGTTGTTTACGTCAGAGCGCACGGTATATTTCGGATTGTCGGTGCGGGCATCGATGGTTACGTTAGCGCCGAAGCTGCCGTAGTAAAGCTTGCCGCTGAACTCGTCCACTTTCAAGAGGCCGTCCCGGGCGGTGGTGCTGGCCTTGATGTCATTGATGCTCAGGTTGCTGACAATCAGCTCGCCCAGGCCAAAGTTGATGTCCAGCAGCAGGCTGCGCAGGGTTTCCAGTGGCAGCAGGTCGGTTTCTGACTGCTCTGCCGCTGCGCTCTGGGCAGCGCTGCTTTCAGATTCTGAGGCGGTTGTCGGATCGTCCTCGCTGGCCGGCGGCAGATAGCGGTCGGCATTGAGTTTGTCGCCCTGCAGGTTAAACACCAGGGCGCCGTTACTCAGGGTGTAACTGCCGCCGCCGTTGAAGCTGGTGTCGTCCAGGGTGATCTTTAAATCGCTCAGGGCGACGGTGCCCGGCTCGCCGCCGAGGTTGGTGGACAGGGCGATGGCCGTGAGCACATCCGGGTCTTCGGTTGCAATTGCCGGTTGGCCAAGGTTGCTGAGCAGTTGCTTTAGTGAGAATTCCGGGATTTCCAGGCGGCCATCCAGTGCTGGCTTGTCGCCGAAGCCCTGCACGTTCAAATTGGAACTCAGGTTCAGGTTGGCGAGGCTGGCGGTGAAGTCGCTCAAAGACGCGGTTTCGTTCTCCAGGTTGGCGGCCAGTGAGCCGCCCAGTTCGGCCGTTACCGAGTTGCCGCCGAACGGCTCGCCGGTCATGTCGAACACGGCTTTCAGGCCGGTCATGGCAAATTCGTTGAGCGCCTGGTTGGCGGTCAGGTTGGCGCTGATGCTGCCGTCGACCGCAAATTCCGGTTGTGCGGTTTCAATCCTGAAACGGATATCCAGCGGGAATTCGGAGCCCAGGGTGATGTTGCTGGCAGACAGCGTAAAATTTTCCAGTGTTACCGACTGGCCGGTGCTCAGGTCGTCATAGTGAATGCTGGCGTTGCTGATCTCGACGTTTTCGACGTTGAAATTCAGGGCTTCACCGGCGTCGGTTTGCTCGGCAGTGTCTGCCGGCGCTTGTTCACCGGTTTCCGGGGCGGTAGCGGCAGTGCTTGCGGCGTCCTGCTCGGGCATGATCCGGGCCCAGTTGCCTTCGCCTTGCTCATTCACTTTCAGCCGGGCATCCAGGCCGTTCAGCACAAAGGTGTTTACCTGGGGTGACATGGCAATCAGCGACCAGAAGTCGATCCGGGCAATCAGCTGCTCCAGCGCGACAAAACGCTCGCCCTCCAGTGTCGCCTCAACCTGGTTCAGTTCCAGGCCAAGCGGAATGAAAGACCAGCCGATATCACCCTCCAGCTGTAGCTGCAAATTGGTGTTTTTTTTCACCGCAGCTTCAATCTGCGGTTTGTAATCGTTGGGGTTGATCACGACGACGGCAATGGCAACGGCCGCAACCGCCAGTAATATCAAGGCAATGACGGCGTATACCACATAGCGAACAGCTTTCATGGCGAGTGTTCCTTTGCTTCCCGGCAGGGCAGGTTGCCTGACGTGTTACGAATGAATTTCTTAAAGGATAACGCAGGGTTAGTAAATTAACAGTGCAGGAATATGACAATGCGTTAGTCTTGGTACAAAATACATCGCGACAAATGGCCGGGATTGCAGTTCCGGCACGCGCACATAAGCATAAAAAGGAGTCGGCTGTGGCCATTATCGTATCGATTGAGCTGAACCGGGATATCGAGATTCCGGCAAGCTATGACCAGGTATTCGAGTTGTTGGCAGATGTGCCTCGTTCTGCCAGTCACTTTCCGAAAGTGGACAAACTGATCGACCTGGGTGGCAACACCTATCGCTGGGAAATGGAAAAGGTCGGTGTCGACAAACACGCCATCCAGTCTGTTTATGCCTGCACCTACCACCCGGACAAAGAGGCCGGTAAGATCGCCTGGGAACCGGTCAAGGGCGAGGGTAACGGTGTGGTTAGTGGTGCCTGGACCCTCACCGCCAATGGCGATAACGCCACCAGGGTGCGCTTCCAGACCAGCGCCCAGCTGACCCTGCCCCTGCCCAGCCTGCTCAAGCTGGCCATCAGCCCTGTCATCAAGCATGAATTCAACAGCCTGGTCGACACCTACATGAAGAACCTCAAGAAGGCGTTCTGAGCTATCGGGGTGATTGATCCCGTTGCGGGACTCCGGTTGTCTTA
>JAWOAO010000091.1:0-4408 GCA_046498485.1 Marinobacter sp.
CGGGGCGGAAACTCCACTCTTCACCTCAGAAATCGGGGGGATAAAAACAGGGCGGCGAGTATAACGCCTCGCCCGGTAAATTACAGTCGGAATGTGCAAATTTTAACCAGAGTCCGCTGCCACGGAAAGACCGATGCCAAATGATCGGGCAAAAACGGCGCTGGATAAGGAGGCTTTGGCAAAATGAAAACCTAAACTTTTTGCTTTTCAGTTGCTTGTGCTGTCCTGTTCACAAAGCTTTTCAAGAAAGTTATCCACAAAATTGATCGCTTTATTTTACCCCGTAAACAAATATAAGCCTTTGTTTTTTAGGCATATAATAATAACAAGCCAGAGCTTATCCGAAGGTTTTCCCACTAATTATCCACAGATTTTTTAGTGCGCTTTCGCAAGCCCAGTACACTCAGCCACACCAGCGCATTAAGCACCGATAACATCAGGAAAAAGGCCGGTATACCCAGCTCAAAAACCCCCAGCACGACGATCCCCACCAAGGCGCTGCAGACCATAAACAAGGAATTGATGACGTTCAGTGCGGCAATGATCCGGGCCCGTTTATGATCCGGGGTTTGGTGCTGGATAAACGCGTACAACGGCACAATGAACAAACCACCACAAATGCCAATACCCACCAGGTCCAGCAACACCCGGATATAGCCAGGGTCGGTGAGCAGGGTCAGCCAGGTTGACGGTCTGAGGTCTGCCGGTACCGCAAAGAACAGATCAATGCCCAACAGGGTCAGACCAAGCGCGCCCCAGGGGACTGGCGACAAAGTGATCTGGTGTTTGGTCAGCCGCTCACACAGCATGGAGCCGATGGCAATGCCGACAATAAACGTGGCCAGCAGCAGGGTAACCACGGTCTCGTCACCAGCGAGCGAAGTTTTGGCAAAGTTGGGGAATTGCGTCAGATACGACGCGCCCAGAAACCAGAACCAGGAGATCGCCAGAATGGCCCAGAGCACCTGTGGCCTTTCTGCCGCCACCGCCATCAGCCGCCAGGTTTCCAACAGGGGTCGGAACCGCACCCTCACCTCTGGCGTTTGATCCCGGGTATCAGGAACCCGCCGGGCGGCGAGGTAACCCAGCACCGCCATCACCACCACACCAATAGCCGTAATGCGCGCCGCCTGCTCAGCCCCCATGATCAGGCCCGCGGCTATGGTGCCCAGCAGAATCGCGACAAAGGTGCCCATACTGACCAGGCCGTTGCCACCCACAAGTTCGTCATCAGCAAGCACCCTGGGCAGGATGGAATACTTCACCGGGCCGAAAAAGGTGGACTGAACCCCCATCAGGAACAGCAACACCAGCAGAAACTCATACCAGCCAAACCACAACCCCAGCGCGGCCAGCAACATGATGCCGATCTCGGCAGCCTTGACGTTGCGGATAATCAGGGCTTTCTCATAACGATCAGCCATCTGACCGGCGATGCCGGAGAACAGGAAGAACGGCAGGATAAACAGGAAGGCGGCAATATTAACCACCACATTTACCGACAGCCCCATCAGACCCCCGGCCTGATAAGTGATCAACAACAGCAGCGCATTCTTGTAAAGATTATCGTTAAAGGCGCCGGAGAACTGCGTCAGGTAAAACGGTAAGAACCGGCGCTGACCCAATAACCGGAATTGGCTTTCCTGTGCCATCAGAAATTATCAGCCCGTTCTGCAGGGTTGCTCGCCAGGCCCGAGCCCCCGGCCGTGCCGGCCGCCAGCCGGTCCAGTTCCTTTGCCACCGCGTTCGAGGATTTGGCAAACCGTGCCAGCAGGTTGTACAACACCGGAATAATGAACAGGGTCAGGGTGGTGGCAAAAATCAGACCACCCAGAATCACCATACCGATTGCCGCCCGGCTCTCGGCGCCGGCACCGGTGGCCACCACCAGTGGTACAGCACCGAACACGGTGGATATGGTGGTTATCAGTACCGGTCGGAAGCGCAGCGTGGCACCTTCCAGAATGGCCTCTCTGACCTCGTAGCCCTGGTCCCGGAGCTGGTTGGCAAACTCGACAATCAGGATGCCGTTCTTTGCCATCAAGCCCAATAGCATGATGATGCCAATCTGACTGTAAATATTCAGGCTGATACCAGACCACGCCAAAGCAATCAGGGCCCCGGTGACCGCCAGTGGCACCGACAACATGATGATCAGCGGGTGGATCCAGCTTTCGAACTGGGCCGCCAGCACCAGGAAGACGATCACAAAGGCCAGACCGAAGGTCAGGTAGATGGCCGCCGAGGAATCCTGGAACTCCCGGGACAAGCCCTGGTAGCTCACTCTGGCCTCCGACGGCAGGTTATCCACCGCCAGATTGTTCAGGTACGTCAGGGCCGATCCCAGATCATAGCCATCGGCCAGCGATGCACTGACCACCACGGCAGGCAGGCGGTCGATACGTCGGAGGTCCGGATTGGCACCGATTTCCTCGACCGACACCAACGCCTTGATGGGAATCAGCGCACCGCCTTGTCTCGGGCGCAGAAAAATCTGTTCCAGATCCCCCGGGGTTGCCCGGTCGGCGTCGTCGGCCTGGATAATGACATCGTACTCCCGGCCGCGATCGACGTAGGTGGTGACGTTACGGGAGGCCAGCATGGTTTGCAGGGTCAGGCCGATATCCTGGACAGTGATGTCCAGATCCGCGGCCCGGTCACGATCAATTTTAAGCCGCAACTCTGGCCGGGTCAGTTCAAAATCCGTGTCAACATTGATCAGATTCGGATTTTCTTTTGCTCGCTCGACTATTTCTTCACTCCAGGCCTGAACCGACTCGTAGTCCGGGCCCGCCACCACAAATTCAATGGGTTGGCTGAAACCACGCTGTCCCAGCCCTGGCGGGTTAATCGCATTGATCCGGACCCCGGAAATATCGGCCAGCTGCTCGCGGATTTCGCTGGTCACCTGCTGTTGCTTGATGTCGCGCTGATCCCAGTGGCTCAGGCCCATGATCATGAAGGCGTTGTCTTCTTCACCCCGGAACCCGACGATCGACAAAAAGCGCGCGGCAATACCCTCATCAAGATACGGCAGCAGTTCGACCTCCGCTTGCCGAACAAAGTGGTCGGTATATTCAACCGTCGACCCACGGGGCGCACTGGTTGGCATGATAATGACCCCCCGGTCTTCAGTCGGTGCCAGTTCCTGAGGCAGACGGGGGAAGATAACCGTGGCAATGATCAGGCCAACCAGCCCCAACCCCAGCAACAAACCGGGTTGATTCAGGGAAAACACCAGCAGTTTTTTATAGCCGTTGGTCAGCCCGTTAAGCACTTTCTCACTGAACGCCCACAGGCGATGGCCCTCTACGGTTTCCGGGCTGCGCCTGAGCCATTTGGAACACAACATCGGCACCAGCGTGAGTGCCACCAGGCTGGAGAAAACCACGGCGGCGGCCAGGGTAAAGCCGAACTCGGCAAACAGGCGTCCAACGTTACCGCCCATAAAGGAAATCGGCACAAACACGGCAATCAACGTCAGGGTGGTTGCGATAACCGCAAAAGCCACCTGTTTGGCACCGCGATAGGCCGCCAGTAACGGTGGTTCGCCGTCATCAATGCGCCGCTGGATGTTTTCCAGCATCACGATGGCGTCGTCCACCACCAGACCAATGGCGAGGATGATCGCCAACAGGGTCAGTACATTGATGGAAAAACCCAGAAAGCCCAGACCGATAAAGGCACCGATAACGGCCACCGGTATGGTCACCGCAGGGATAAGCGTGGCCCGCCAGGAACGCAGGAACAGAAAAATCACCAGGATGACCAACGACACCGCGATCGCCAGGGTGATCAGAACTTCCTTGATTGAGGCGCGGATAAAGATCGACTCGTCGTAGCTTTCGGCCAGCGATACCTCCGGTGGCAAGGTTGCGCGAATCTGGTTCAGCTCCGCGCGAACCGCATCGGAGACCGCCACGGTGTTGGCTTTGGATTGCCGGATGATGCCCATGCCGATGGCGGTCTTACCGTTAGCCCGTAGCCGGCTGACATCCGATTCCACCCCCATCTGAACGTTGGCGACTTCACCCAGCCGCAGCAAATCATTACCGTCCCGACGCACCACCAGATTGCGGAATTCTTCTACGCTGGATAAACGGCCTTCGGCCCGGACCGTAAAATTGCGGGTTGATGAGTCAACCTGCCCGGCGGGAAATTCAACGTTGTTGGCTCTGAGTGCACTCTCCACCTCAGCCACAGTGACATTCCGGGCGGCCAGGCGTGCGCGGTCCAGCCATACCCGGATCGCGTATCGGCGCTCACCGCCAATCCGGACATCGGCGACGCCATCCAGCACCGACAGCCGGTCTGCCAGCACCCGATCGGCAAAATCACTGAGTCCGGCACTGTCCCATACCTCGCTGAGCAGCGTCACCCACATCATCGGTCGCGCATCCGAATCCGC
>JAWOAO010000116.1:0-4983 GCA_046498485.1 Marinobacter sp.
GGTTAAGGCAGAGGAGTATCTCAGAATTACTGATGCTGATAGTATTCAGCACGAGTTTGTTTTCAAGTATATCATATTTTAACAGCAGGCCGTCAAAGACGAGGCTGTCGATGATCACCTGGCAAGATTTGTCTTCTAGGCTCAGACATAGCAAGAAACCTTTTTCAGGGAGCTCGGCTATGTCTGATCATCACGTGTACAAGAAAGTGGAAATTGTTGGCTCTTCCACAAAAAGCATTGAAGACGCTATCGAAAACGCCCTTGCCGAGTGTGGCAAGAGCGTCCGCAACATGGAATGGTTTGAAGTGACCGAAACCCGCGGTCACATCGTGGATGGCAAGGTGGGTCATTACCAGGTAGCGCTGAAGATAGGGTTCCGGATAGCAGACAGTTGATGGGCGGTGGGGATACAAAAGGCTGGCGGTCTGAAGTCATCCGTTTGCCGGTGCTGACCTTTACGAGTTTTGTATGGTGCGCTGGCGGATGGATGACGCCAGCTTATTGATCAGATCCCTGGCCTCGCCCTCATGCAGGCTTTGGAATTTGTCCTTAAGTACCCGCCGTTCATGATTGGGAGACGCATTGGAGGAGTCTTTGACGAGGTCCAGGTGCTGGCAGGCGGCCAGGTGCGCCTTGATCTCGGTGTCGATCAGCCGGGTGGTCAGTTCTTCAACGCCCTCACTGCAAAAAGGACGATTCTGGTTCAGCAGACTGCGAGCTTCAAGGGCGGCATGTCGGGCCTCCAGCCGCAATTCCTTCGACGCTTCACCCGCCTCGACGGCCCTCAGGAACATACCCAGGCGTTCATACAGTTGCCATACCTGGGGCCAGATCTTGTCATAGGCTTCTTTTTCGGCCCGATAACGAGCTTCGTCCAGCGAAGCTGATCCTTGAACAGGCGTCACGGGTTCGCCGGTACGGTTAAATTGCCCCACCCGGATATCGTCCACTTCCCGCCAGAGCCAGTCGGCGCGCTCACGCAAGGTCGCGATCTGTTCCTGGAAGCGGCGCGGGGCGCCCACGGCGAACACCATGGCGATCAGAGCAAATAAAAGCGCTCCTGCTGCGAGCAAAAGCGGCAGATGATCTGATAACAATAGATTCCAAAGCTGGCCTGTATCCATGGCGTTTGACCTCCGTCGAATTCCTTTTCTGATTTTACATTATAAGGGTTAATCCTGCTGTCGGAACGGCAGGGCAGATTGCGCGTCGTCAAAGTAACTTAGCACATGATCCGCTTCCTGATGCGTGAAGCTTTCGATAGCCTCCCGGAACCCGGGGTGCAGAATGCCGTGCCAGGAATGGGTCAGCATGGGTTCAAATCCGCGCACCAGTTTGTGTTCACCCTGGGCGCCGGCGTCGAAGTGTTGGAGTCCCAGCGCCAGCGCAAGCTCAATGCCCTGATAGTAACAGGTTTCAAAGTGCAGGTGATTGTACTCCTCAAGGCAGCCCCAGTAGCGGCCATAAAGCGTGGTTTCCCCGGCCAGGAACAGGGCTCCGGCAATCATCTCGCCTTCGCGAAAGGCCATGATCAGATGCAGGTGTTCCGGCAGGGTCTCACGTAATTGTTCGAAGAACGCATGGTTCAAGTAGGGCGGCCGGCCCCGCTTCAGGTAAGTGGCCTGGTAGAACACGTAAAATGCCGACAACACCTGGTCTGAAATGTCGCGCCCATGAAACGTGCGAAAGCTGATGCCCTGGTCCGATACCTGCCGGCGTTCTTTGCGGATGGATTTTCGTTTGCGGGAGGTCAGTGCCGCCAGAAAGTCGTCGAAACTCCGGTAATCGCGGCTGTGCCAGTGAAACTGGCAGCCGATGCGATGCAGTTCCTGTTCATGATGCAGCAGGTCCTGATCCGCCTGGCTCGGAAACAGCAGATGCCAGGAATGGGCACCAAGGCGTTCGGTCAGTCTGGACAGCAGGTCATCAAGCCGTTGCGGGGTTAACAGCGCTCGCAGCTCGGCCGTCAACAGCAGCCTGGGCCCCTGGGAGGGCGTGAACGGCACCGCAATCAACAATTTTGGGTAATAGGGCTGACCGTAACGTTGATAGGCATCAGCCCAGTTCCAGTCGAACACGTACTCACCCATGGAGTGGGTCTTCAGGTAAGCGGGTGCCAGGCCACAGATTTCGCCGTTGATACGGAAAATCAGATGGCTGGGGGTCCAGCCCGTTTGCGGGCTGGTGCAGCCGGAGCTCTCCAGTGCCTGATAGAATTCATAGCGCACAAACGGGTGGCTGCACCCGGCCAGCCGCTGCCATTCCTGTTGGGGAATATCGGCAATGCTGGCGCAGGTTTCCACGGTGATCCTGGGTGAAGAAGATTCTGCCATGACGGTAAACAGGCTCAGTTAACGGACCTCATACCATACGACATAACCTGACTCGTTTGATCACTTCTCAGTGTCAGCGCAGCGCTTTTCCATCTTTTGCTGCCATTTGTCCATGCGCTCCTGATGCTTTTGCTGACGTTCCTGGTGAATCTCGCTCCAGATCTCGCGCTGCTGGTCGTTCAGCTGCAGGCGGTCAGCCATGTCTGCGCGGTGCTGTTCCATCTCGGCGCGGCGCTCTTCCCGGTTATAGGCGCCTTTGCCTTCACGCATGTGGTCACACATTTCCTGCTTGTCCGCTGTGCTGGCCTGGTGTTTCTTGCCGTGATGGTCAGCCAGGGCAGCAGGGGTTGCGGCAAGCAGAGCAGCCATCAGCACACCGGCGGTCAACAGAGACGTTTTTGCTTTCATAATGATTTCCTCGTGAGTTTTTGCCTGTCAGGCGTTATCTGATGATTGCCATGGTAAGCCCGGGTAAGGTCAGATGGTGTCAGGGCGGTGTAAAGGTTCGGTAAAGAAAAAAACGGGTGGCTCAGAACGGTTTACCGGCCATGTTAGACTGTTACCGGGCAACGAACGAGAGAACACCATGCAGAACCGGGTACTGTTGATTGAGGACGATGATGAGCTGAGAGAACTGCTGGCCAGGTACCTCGGCAATCAGGGTTTCACTGTGCGCGAAGCCGCTAATGGCCGGGATGGCCTGGCGCTGGCGCTGGGACAGGATTGCGACATTGTGGTTCTGGATATCATGCTGCCCGATATTAACGGCCTGGATGTATTGCGAGAGCTCAGAGGCCAGACGCACCTGCCGGTGATTCTGCTGACCGCCCGAGGTGATGAGACCGACCGGATCGTCGGCTTTGAAGTGGGGGCCGACGATTACATTCCCAAGCCCTGTAACCCCCGTGAGCTGGTCGCGCGCTTGCAGGCGTTGCTGCGGCGGATTGCCTGGGACCAGAAGGCCGAGGTGGATGCTAACCGCCGCTATGGCGATCTGCGGGTTGAGCCGGAGCAACGGCGGATTTATCAGAACGATGCGCCGGTTGAGTTGACGGCGACCGAATATGAGGTGTTACAGGTGTTGCTGGCCCACGCTGGCAGTGTCGTCCGTAAAACCGATCTGATGCAGTGGGCCCTGGGCCGAAGGCTCGAGGTCCATGACCGGACTCTGGACATGCACATCAGTAACCTGCGCAAAAAACTGGGCAACGATGACCCGCCCAGAATTGAAACCATAAGGGGCCTGGGCTACAGCTACCGGGTGCCGGCCGCATGAAGCACTTTATGTTCCCGTTGTTCTGGCGCATTTTTCTGTCGATCTGGCTGGCTATGGCGGTGACGGTGATTGCCAGCAACCTGGCTACGCGCTTTCTGCTCGATCGTGAGCGCCAGGCCATTGAGCGGCAGGTGGGGCTGCATGAGCTGGCTCGTGAGGCAGTGAGCCTGCGCGAACAGCAGGGCCGGGGCGATGCCTGGCGGTTCTTGCGTTCTGAGGGCGAGCGTCTTGAGCTGCACCTGATGCTGATCGAGAAAGAGCAGGGCGAACATCGCCTGCCCCGCAACATCCGCGAACGCATTCAGTCTGGCTGGTACTCCAACAAACCGGCGGTGATTGATCTGGATGAGGGTTATCAGCTGGTAGCCTGGCCCCGAATGGGGGGCGAAGGTTGGCTGGACCCCCGGTTTTTCCGGTTCATTGAACTTGGCCTGGCGTTTGTTCTGATCTCTTTGGCCTGTTGGTGGATCGCTCGCCTGGTATCCCGGCCACTTCGGCATATGGAGGGCACCGCCCGCGCCATTGCCGAGGGTGATACCCAATTACGGGTGAGCACACGTATCGCCGGCCGTCGTGACGAAGTGGGGCAACTGGCCACCGCTTTCAACGCGATGACGGATCGTTTGTGCCAGTTGCTGGATCGCCAGAATCATCTGTTACGGGATATTTCCCACGATTTACGAACGCCTTTGGCCCGGCAGCGGGTGGCGATCGAACTGGCCAGTGATGCCGGTGCCGATGCCGCCCTGATGAGCAGTATTCTGCGCCAGAATGAACGGCTGGAGACCATGACCGGTCAGATTCTGACTCTGTATCGGGTCTCGGAGAAGGGTGGCGCTATTGAGCGCGAGCCGGTCAAGCCACTGGCGACGATTAACCGGGTGCTGGGGGATGCGGCCGATTACGCCGAGCATCAGGACGTGAACTGCACACTGGTCGCCGGCGAGGACACCAAGGCGGTGTCCGTATTGGGCGATGCCGGCCTGCTGCAGCGGGCTTTCGATAACGTGTTGCAGAATGCGCTGGATCATACGCCACCGGGTAAGTCCATCAGGGTGTCGTTGGCCGTGGTGCAGGGCCGCATTGAGGTGGCCATTGCGGATGACGGCCCCGGCGCGCCGGATGACCTGTTGCCGCATTTATTCGAGCCGTTCTTCCGCGTGGACAAGTCGCGGGGCGGGAGAGGCTGGGGCCTTGGCCTGGCCATCGCCCGGGATATTATTGGTGCCCATGACGGCACCATTGCCGCGCACAATCGACCGGATGGTGGCCTGCAGGTAACGATCCAGCTGCCGATTTTTTTCGGCGGCTGATCTATCCTTTACTGGCGGTGCCGGGCGCACGGTTATCACGGTCTTCGGATGTCATAGGTTG
>JAWOAO010000129.1:0-4787 GCA_046498485.1 Marinobacter sp.
GCCGGATCCGCCAGGACCGTCAACAGCGATGACCGGCGCCTTGCTATCTACCATCAGGAAGTGCCTTCTATACTGATATGAATACCTGTCTGCTTTGCCAGCTCGACGAAGCCGGGGAACGACGTGGCAACGTTCGAGCAATCGTTGATTTTGATCGGACCCGTTGCCCGTAGTGAAGCAACTGCAAACGACATCGAGATCCGATGATCTTCATGGCTTTCAACGGTGCCACCACCGATTGCCTGGCCACCTTCAATAATAATGCCGTCAGGTGTCACCGTGGTTTCAACACCCAGGGCGGACAGGCCGTCGGCCATAACCTGAATGCGATCGCTTTCTTTGACCCGCAATTCTTCAGCGCCACGGAGCACGGTACGGCCCCTGGCGCAGGTTGCTGCAATAAACAGTACCGGGAACTCGTCGATGGCCAGCGGCACCTGGTCTTCCGGAATATCAATACCGTGCAATTCGGCAGAACGGACTCGCAGGTCCGCCACCGGCTCGCCACCAATCACGCGCTCTTCGAGTACTTCGATGTTGGCGCCCATCTGACGAAGGATATTAATGATACCAACGCGGGTCGGGTTCATACCAACATGGCGCAGGATCAGATCAGAGTCCGGCGCAATGCTCGCAGCGACCAGAAAAAATGCAGCCGAAGAGATATCCGCGGGCACATCAATGGCACAGGCGGCAAGCTTGCCGCCACCGGTAACACTGGCGGTCGGTCCATCCCGGTGCACGTGGTAGCCGAAACCTTTCAGCATGCGTTCGGTATGATCGCGCGTTGGCGCAGGCTCGGTTACCGAGGTGACGCCCTCGGCGTAGAGCCCCGCCAGCAACAAACAGGATTTAACCTGGGCACTGGCCACCGGCATGTCATAGTGAATGCCGGTGAGCGCCTGACCGCCGCGGATCTTCAACGGGGGCCGGCCGCCCTCAGCGGTATCAATCACCGCGCCCATGGCACGAAGAGGATCGGCAACCCGGCCCATCGGCCGCTTGGACAGGCTGGCATCGCCAGTCAGTTCGGAATCAAACGACTGTGCTGCCAGCAAGCCTGAAAACAGACGCATGGCAGTACCGGAATTGCCCAGATACAGTGGCCCGCGCGGGGCCTGCAAACCGTGCAGACCAACGCCATGAATGCGGACAAAGCCGTTTTCCGGCCCCTCAATGGTCACACCCATATCCCGGAACGCCTGCAAAGTTGCGAGGCTGTCTTCGCCTTCAAGAAACCCTTTAACCTCGGTAATTCCTTCTGCCAGTGCACCCAGCATGATGGATCGGTGAGACATGGACTTGTCGCCCGGAACCCGAATATCGCCACGGACGGAACCGCCGGGTTGCATGTGAAAGATAACCTGCTGATCACTGTTGTTGGTCACGTACGCCTGCCCTGAAAGCATCTTCGAAAAATGTTCCCGCGCTGCTTTGGCGCGACTGAAAACCCGGAGCAAGGTAGCGCCATCGCCGCTGGCAATGGCACTTCGTAGCTGGCCCAGGTCCTGGGTAAAATGGTCAATCACGCGCAGCACGGCGTCGCGGTTTGACAGAAAAATGTCATGCCACATCACCGGATCACTGGCGGCAATGCGGGTAAAATCCCGGAAACCGCCGGCAGCGTACCGGAAAATGTCCATATTCTCGTCTTCACCCGCCAGGGTGTCTACCAGCGAGAACGCAATGAGGTGCGGCAGATGGCTGGTGGCGGCAAGCACTTCATCGTGATACGCCACCGACATGGTAAGCACGGTTGCGCCGGTGCCTTCCCACAGGGTTTTCAGACGCGTCAGGCTGACCGCATCGGTATTATCAGCCGGCGTAAGAATCACCTTGTGGTTGGCAAACAGCTCCGGGTTGGCGGCACGAATGCCGCTCTTCTCGGAGCCGGCAATCGGGTGGCCCGGAATCACTTTTGGCGCCAGCTCACCAAAGACCGCCTCGACATCCGCGACAAAGCTGGACTTGGTGCTGCCAACATCGGACAGCACCGCGTCGCGTGCCAGCCAGGGCCGGATTTGCTCCAATACCTTTCGGGTTGCCCGCACCGGTACCGCCAGCACCACCAGATCACTGCCTTTAACAGCCTGTTCCAGGCTGGGCGCGGCGGCATCAATAACCCCCAGCTCAACCCCCAGGGCCAGTTCGTCGGTGCTCTGATCAAAGCCAATGACCGTTTCTGCCAACCGGTGCTTGCGAATCGCACTGGCCAGTGAGCCACCAATCAGTCCAAGACCAATGATGGCGACACGCTTGAACGGAGCTTGGCGATCCGCCACGTCAGCCTCCCTGCCCGGCAGCTACCAGTGACTGGGCCAGGGCATCCAGGAAACGTTCATTTTCTTCCGGCAAGCCAACCGACACCCGCAAATGATCCGGCATACCATAACCGGCGACGGGGCGAACAATCACACCGCGGGCCAACAAGGCCTGGTAGATGCCGGCAGACTGATTACCCACCTCCACCGCGATAAAATTACCGGCAGAGGGAATATAGGAGAGACCCATGTGGTCGAAACCGCCGGAAAGCTGGCACAAACCCGCAGCATTCACTTCCCGGGATCGTTCCAGATAGGCGTCGTCACCCAACACCGCCGCCGCTGCCGCCAGCGCGACCGAGTCTACATTGAAGGGCTGGCGTACCCGGTTCAGCACATCGGCTATTTCCGGTGAACTGATACTGTACCCCACCCGCAACGCCGCAAGGCCCCAGGCCTTGGAGAAGGTGCGGCATACAATCAGGTTCGGGTACCGATCAAGCAACCGGATACCGTCCGGGAACTCGTCACCGGTCAGATATTCACAGTAGGCTTCGTCCAGAACCACCAGTACCTGTTCCGGAATACGATCCAGAAAGGCTTCAACGGCGTCTGCCTTGTGCACAGTACCGGTCGGATTATTCGGGTTGGCCACGAACACCAGCCTGGTGCGCTCGGTAACCGCTGCCGCCATGGCATCAAGGTCGTGGCCCCAGTCTTTGGCCGGCACCGATACGCCTTTGGCACCAATAGCCTGGGTGACCAGCGGATAGACGGCAAAGGCATATTGAGAAAACACCACCTCACTGTCGGTATCGGCAAAGCACCGGGCAATCACTTCCAGCACATCGTTGGAGCCATTACCCAGGGTGATCTGGCTCATGGCCACACCGAACCGGTTGGCCAGAGCCTGCTTCAGCTCAAAGCCGTTGCCATCCGGGTACAGGCAGAGTTGTTCCAGCGCCTTACGAGCCGCCGCCAGGGCTTTTTCACTGGGCCCCAAAGGATTTTCGTTGCTCGCCAGCTTGATGATCTCCGCAGGGTTCAGTCCCAGCTCTCGGGCAAGCTCCTCAATCGGCTTGCCTGGCTGGTACGGAGACAGAGCCTGAACACCTTTTACCGCAAGACTCTGGTAATCCACTGCCATTCAACGTTCCTCCGGTCAGATCTGTCTGGGCTCAGAGCACACCAATGGGGTAGGACCCCAGGCGCTTCAGCTCCACCGCTTCTTCATCAACTTCAGACAATACGGTGCGCGCAAGCACATCGTCCATGTGCCCTTCAAAATCGATATAGAACACATAGGCCCAGGTGCCGCTCGGCGACGGCCGGGTTTCGATACGGGTCAGGCTGATGCCGTGGCGATGAAACGGCTCCAGCAACTGATACAGGGCGCCCGGCTTGTTGCGCATGGACACCAGAATGGAGGACTTGTCCTGGCCGCTGGGCGGCACGGCTTCCCGGCCAATAATCAGAAAACGGGTCGTGTTATCCGGCCGGTCTTCAATGCTGCTGGAAAGCATTTCCAGACCATACAGCTCCGCTGCCATATCGCCGGCAATCGCCGCCGTGCCCGGCTCTTCCGCAGCCCGGCGCGCCGCTTCCGCGTTGCTGGAAACGGTGATCCGCTCAATACCATAGCGGTGCGTGTCCAGCCACTGTCGGCACTGGGCAAAAGATTGCTGGTGGGAATAGATACGGGTTATTTCCTGGTCTTTGTGCCCGGGCGAGACCAGCAGGTGATGGTGAATCCGCAACTGCACCTCACCGCAGATCTTCAGCGGTGAGGACATAAACATGTCCAGCGTGTGGTTGACCATGCCTTCCGTGGAATTCTCCACCGGCACCACGCCATATTGAGCCGCACCGGATTCCACTTCACGGAACACCGCGTCAATGGCCGGCAATGGCACGCTGATCACGGAGTGGCCGAAGTGCTTCAGCGCCGCCGCCTGGGTAAAGGTACCAACCGGCCCCAGAAAGGCGATGTGCATGGGTTTTTCAAGGGCCAGGCAGGCCGACATGATCTCCCGGAACAGCCGGGCCATTTCCTCGGCCGGCAGCGGCCCCGGGTTATGCTCCTTGATGCGACGCAGCACCTGGGCCTCCCGCTCCGGACGGTAGAAAAACACGTCCTGGCCGGGATGGGCGGCCATTTTTACATGGGCCACTTCCTGCGCGCATGTGGCCCGGGCACTGATCAGCGCCATGATTTGCTGATCAAGGCTGTCGATTTCGTCCCGAAGTTCGCCCAGGCGGGTCTTCTCGTCCGTCATGATCAGCCCCGCTCCCTGGCAAATTCCGTCATGTACTGAATCAGCGCATCCACGCCCGCCTCTGGCATGGCGTTATAGATGCTGGCGCGCATACCACCGACAGAGCGATGACCCTGAAGATTCAATAAACCACGTGCATCGGCACCGGTGAGGAATGCACCATTCAGACCATCATCTGCCAGCGTAAACGGCACGTTCATCCAGGAGCGGAAACGGGGGTCAATCGGGTTGGCGTAGAAGTCATTGGTAT
>JAWOAO010000135.1:0-3714 GCA_046498485.1 Marinobacter sp.
ATCCGATTGTTGTTTGTTTAAGTAATTTTTAGAGTTATTGCTCTAAAAGTCAATGCAATCAGTAACCGGCTTTTGGAAACAGTGCGGCAAATCCGGTTTTCTCTGTCAGTTGCCACGGCTTACCGGATGAGTTGGGCCAGTTTGCGTGTTGCCTCCTCACCCACGTCGCCGCCCGCTTCTGCCGCGGTGGAATAGTATCTCACCGCATCGTTGCGGCGGCCCTGTCGGCTGGCAATGTCACCCAGGCGCAGATAAGCGATGGATGTTGGCACTACCTGATTGGCGCGCTCCAGGTGGCCACGGGACTTGTCCAGATTGTTCAGATCCAACGCACTCAGGCCACTGTATAGCTGGTATTCAAACATTTCCGGGTACAGCGAAACGGCCTTGTCGAAATCCGCCTGGGCTTTTTCTTTCTCATTCTGTTTTTCGTAGATACGGCCACGCAGCGCGTAGAACTTGGCCTCACCCGACTCTTGCCGGATCGCCTTGTTGATCGAGTCCAGCGCCGCGCTCATGTCGCCCTTGGACGCCAGTTTCATCGCCTCGTCGTGGGCATCGTAGGCCGGCTGGAGTTGCTTGATCCGGGCAATGCGCCGCTGATAGATATCACGGCCACGGAAGCCACCGGCGCCAATCTGCCGGACCAGCGCCTGGTTTTCCTGAACCCGCTTGGCCGATGGCGGGTGGGTGGCAAACATGTTATTCAGCCAGCTGCTGTTACGGCCTTGGGACAGCTCCAGGAACAGCTCCTGAAGCTCGACCGCAGCCTGGGGATCGTAGCCCGCCGCTTTCATGTAGCGAATGCCGTAGGCATCCGATTCCAGCTCATCGCCCTGGCTGTATTGGGCCAATGCCAGTTGGGCGCCCACCGCAGCGCCGCCCATGATCAATCCGGCCCATTCGTTGTCAGACAGGGCAAGGCCAAGGCCGGCAGCACCGAGGCTAATCAGCATGCCTTGCTGCATGCGCTGAACGCTGTGCCGGGCCGCAGCGTGAACGATCTCGTGGCCGAGCACCGACGCCAGCTGGGCTTCGTCGTCGAATTTCACCAACAGACCACGGTTAATGGCAATTTTGCCCCCCGGCAATGCCCAGGCGTTGGGTGCGCTGTTGTTGAGCACCACAAACTCATAGGGCAGGTCCGGGCGGTCACTCACCCGTGCCAGTTTCATGCCCACCTCACGCACGTACACGGTCAGCTCGGGGTCGAGGTAGAACCGGCCACCCTGGGTTTGCTGGGTCGGGGTGTATTGCTCGGCCCCAAGCGCCAACTCATCGCTTTCTGAAATCAGCGACAACTGTTTCTTGCCAGTGACGGGGTTAACAGCGCAACCGGTGATGATCAAAAACATCACGGCAAGTGCCATCAGTCTGAAAGAGTGTCCGGGGTTCACAGCTGACTCCTTTGAACGTTCGGGTTCGTTTAAGCGCAAGTGTAGGCTTGGAATGCCCATTGTATAGCACACTACGACGGGTGTTTCGGTGTCGGGCCCTGCAATGATGGCCCGGCCCGACGCCTTCGCGTATCATGATTGCGCTTTATCTTCGCGCTTTCTCTCTTTGCACAAACGGGCTGACAACCACGTCATGGGCTATTACCTGGAACTCATTGCACTGTTCTGGTTTCTCATCTGTTGGGTGGGTTACAGCTGGTATTCCCGCAACCGGGCTAATTCGCGAGCCTGCCTGTCCAATACCCTGGACATGTACCGTGAAGACTGGATGCGGGTGATGCTGAAGCGGGAAAACCGGATTTCGGATGCCTCGGTTGTCGGCAACCTCGAGCGCAACGGTGCTTTCTTCGCCTCCAGCTGCCTGCTGATTCTGGCCGGTATCATTACCGCGCTGGGTTACACCCGTGAGGCCATGGAAGTTTTTGCTACCATGCCCTTCAGTGCCTTGCCCAGCCGTGAAATCTGGGAGTTGAGGCTGGTGGTTCTTTTGGTGGTGTTTGTTTACGCCTTCTTCAAGTTCACCTGGTCCATGCGCATGTACAACTTTGTGGCCGTGATGATCGGCAGCGCGCCATTGCCTGATGACACCAAAACCAGCCCCGCCGCCAGAGAGGCCTTTGCCAAAAGTGCCGGCAACATCTGCAACCTGGCCGGCGATGCCTTTAACCTGGGCCTGCGCTCCTATTACTATGCGCTGGCTGTGGTGGCCTGGTTTATCCACCCACTGGTTTTTATCGCGGCGTCAACCCTGGTGGTGATCGTACTCTATCGCCGGGAATTCCGCTCTGAAGCGCTGTCTGGACTGCGAGCCGGTAAGGTTTTTGAAGAACCGGTCCCGGGCAAGCAGGACGCCGACGTCACCACCAAAATCTGATTTGCAGGACACCCCTGAATGAATGATGAAACCCGAATCGACCGGGTCAACCGGTTTGTGAATACGCTGAACCAGGCCCGTGAACTCGGCCTGGTCGCAAGGGAAGCGGGCGAGGGCTACCTGATTATGGAATTGCCCTACAGCGACCAGATCATCGGCAACCCCGATACCGGCGTCATTCACGGTGGTGCCATCACCACGTTGATGGACACAACCTCCGGCTCGGTCATGATCTGCGCCCTGGACGAATTCGAACTGTGCCCGACACTGGACCTGCGGGTCGATTACATGCGCCCGGCCGAGCCCCGAAAGCCGGTTTTTGCCCGAGCGGAAACCTATAAAGTTACCCGAAACATTATTTTTACCCGCTGCGAAGCCTACCAGGAAGGCGGTGAAACCATCGCCAACTGCGTGGGCACCTTTATGCGAATCGGCAAAGACGCCACCCCGAAATCCTATCGAGAGCTGATCACCGGAGGCGAGGAATGACCGATCCGGAAATCCTCAAACACACCCAGCACACCGGTGACTTCTCCCGCATGATGGAAAGCATTCCCTACGCCACCTGGATCGGCTTGCAGTGCGATCGCTTCGGCGACGACCTGATCTTCCGTCTGCCTGAAAAAGAACAGAATCTGGGCAATCCGATACTGCCGGCCATCCACGGCGGCGTGATCGGCGGCTTCATGGAAATGTCCGCCGCCATCTACCTGATCATGTCTCAGGACACCCTGCGTATGCCCAGAATCATCGACTTCTCCCTTGACTACCTGCGCGCGGGTCTCAACCGCGAAACCTACGCCGAATGCCACCTGACCCGCCAGGGCAATCGCGTCGCCAACGTGATGGTCACCGCCTGGCAGAAATCCCGCTCCCAGCCCATCGCCACGGCCCGGGCACACTTCCTGTTAGACGACTGATTTTGCTTGAGCTGGGGTTGAAATGCCCCGGCTGGCCCCCATTTCTGCTCTCAGACCTTCAGCATTGGTGCAGGCAAGCGTGCGGGGGATGGCTTTCCGAAACACGCTGTGAATACGTCCGTGTACGCTCGGCTCCGCCATCCCTGGCTCCGCACGGTTTCGGAAAGCCATCCCCCACACGCTTGCGCATACGCCGTGCTGAGCTCGACCTAACTGAGATGTCGGGTGGTGTGGTCAGGTAGTCCTTTCCAAAACTGTGCGGAGCCATGGATGGCGGAGCCCAAGCGACACAGGGATGTGCCGCAAGGAGCGTGTTTTGGAAAGGACTACCTGACCACGCCGCTCCACCGAACGTAAAAACCAGCAGGAGATGAAACACAGCCATGACGGTAGAAACAAACAAAGAAACGTTAGGATTCCAGACCGAAGTGAAGCAGCTGCTTCACCTGATGATCCACTCTCT
>JAWOAO010000187.1:0-8724 GCA_046498485.1 Marinobacter sp.
ACCTGGTGATCACCGGCAATTACTGGGCCTTCACCCTGACGGATGGGGCTCTGCGGATGCTGGTGGTGCTGCATTTCAACCAGCTGGGTTACTCGCCGCTGGAAATTGCCCTGTTGTTCGTTTTTTACGAGTTCTTCGGGGTGGTGACCAATCTGGTGGGTGGCTATCTGGGTGCCCGCATGGGCCTGAACCGCACCATGAACATCGGGCTGTTCCTGCAGATTGTGGCGCTGGCCATGCTGGCGGTACCGGCGACCATGCTGACCGTGGTCTGGGTGATGGTTGCCCAGGCACTGTCCGGCATTGCCAAGGATCTGAACAAGATGTCCGCCAAGAGCGGCATCAAGTTGCTGGTGCCGGACGAGCAGCAGGGCACGCTGTACAAGTGGGTGGCGATCCTGACCGGTTCCAAAAACACCCTCAAGGGGGTCGGTTTTTTCCTGGGCGGCGTGCTGTTGATGACGGCGGGCTTCGCGGGCGCGGTGGTTATCATGGCCGTGGCGCTGGGCCTGGTCTGGCTGGCCAGCCTGTTCCTGCTCAAGCAGGAGTTGGGCAAGAGCAAGGCCAAACCGAAGTTCAGTGAAATTCTGTCCAAGAGCCGTGCTATTAACGTGCTGTCCGCAGCGCGGATGTTTCTGTTTGGCGCCCGGGACGTATGGTTTGTGGTGGCGCTGCCGGTGTACCTGCACACGGTGTTTGGTTGGGATCACTGGCAAGTCGGCGGCTTTATGGCCAGCTGGATCATTGGTTATGGCTTTATCCAGACCATTGCGCCCCGGATTACCGGCAACATGCAAGGCAAACGACCGGTGGTGGTGTGGGCGGCGATACTGGCGCTGATTCCGGCCGCGATTGCCGGCGGCCTGATGGCAGGCTGGTCGCCCCAGGTGGTGGTTGTGGGCGGTTTGTTGCTGTTTGGCGTGTTGTTCGCCATCAACTCCTCCTTGCACAGCTACCTGATTGTCAGTTATGCCCGGGGTGATGGCGTGTCGCTGGATGTGGGCTTCTATTACATGTCCAACGCCGCCGGTCGGTTGTTGGGTACGATCCTGTCCGGTTGGGTGTATCAGGTGTACGGCCTGGAGGCCTGTTTGTGGATATCGGCTGCATTGGTTGCTACTGCGGCTCTGCTGTCAATGATGTTGCCAGAAAGAACCGTGCCTTCCCCCCGGGCTTGCTAAAAAGAATAAGGTTAGTCGTTTGGGCAAACGCTCACTAATGCCGGGGCAAACGCAGAATTATGATGGCCGCAATCGCCAGCAGCACGATTGCCCCCGCTTCAAACAGGATGTTTTGCGGATCCATCTCCTTGCCCTGCAGCACGATCAGTCGCGCTAAAGCCGTAATGGCGATAAAAATCGAATAGACAAATGGTGAGCCGCGCCCGGTGTAAGACACCACCACCATTGAAACCACCTCGGTGTAGAGAAACAGCAACAGAATATCGGCGAGGGCTACGACACCTCTTTCGTAGATGGCCAGGATCTCCATGCCGGCTGCGCCGAATGTCATCAGCCCGGTCAGAATCAGCAGCAGCTTCTGAATGAAGTTGAAGCCGCCAACAACAAACATCTGTTCGGCATTGCTGACCTTCGGCATTTCCGGTTTGTTTGCATCCGGGCTGTCAGTTAGACGCGCTCTGTTCGAATCTGAATCACTCATGATTGTACCTTTTTTCTGTTTATCGAAATTACCTCAAGCATCGGATTTGTGCCTGAATGAGTTTCATGATGGCTCGATTGCCGCACGAACCAGATCGACCAGCCGTATGATTCCCGCCAGCCGACTGTCGCCGTCGAGAACCGGGATATCGTCGACCCAGCGCTCCATGTTTTTATGAAGAACATCGTGGACGTGCTCGTCAAGCCGGGCCGAGACAAAGCGCTGATCCATGAATTCATGCACCGGTCCGGGCGCCACCCGCTCAAGCAACTGGCGGCGGCTGTACGTCGACCGGTACAGCAATATGTCCGCCAGTCGGCGGAAGCCGAGGTGACCAACCACTCGCCCCTCGGCATCGGTGACATAGATATCGCGGCATTCAGGCTCGCCCAGCATTGCGCGCGCCGCCTCCTCAAGCGAGGCATTACGTTCGATGGTCACTCCGTTTACGGTGTGGCCTTCCAGCCAATCGGCAATCTTCATTTAGCTTCTCCTTCGACCTCACCCGGCAGTCTCCCGCGTTGGCGTGTTCTGGTAAAGTTCACCAGCCCGCCGCAGACCGTATCGTACCGAAACCGCCCCAACGGACTCAGTCAGCAAGGTGGTGGTGGCGATCAGGTTGACAATAACTTCGCCGGCCTGCGAGAACATCGGATAATTTAGCAGGAGCAGCGCCAGGCCGATGGCCACACCGCCCTGAGGGAACAGCCCGAAACCGATGTTCGACCAGACAGCTCGCGGCGCTCCGGCCAGTCGTGCGCCGCCTCCGCCCCCGACGAACAGACCCACAGCACGCGCAATGAAATAGGTCAACATCAGTGGCCAGTAGTCGAGCACGGCCGAGGGAGCAAAATGCAGACCCGCAAAGGTGAAGAACAAGACAAAGACGGTTTCCTCGAGATCTTCGATGGGCTCGAACAATCGCTCGGCATGCGGGCCACAAAACCAGCGCACCGAAAAGCCCAGCACCATCGCCGTCAGCAGCGCCGAGAACCCGGCCCAGGTGGCCAGCCCCACTGTCAGCAGGATTCCGCCCAGCAACAGTGGGAGCAGCATGCTTTTTTCGTGAAAATGGCGCGACAGGCGTTCGATCAGAAAGCCGCCGCCACCACCCACCAGCAAGGCAGCGCCGATCTCCCAGGAGGCTGTGCCCAGCGCTTCCCCCAGCGACCCGCTACCGACGATCGCCATCACCAGGGCAAAAATGAGAATGCCGAGGGCATCGTCGATGGCCACCATACCGAGCAGTGTGGTGGTCACTGGCCCGCGCGCCCGGTACTGATGGACTACCGCCACAATGGCGGCAGGAGCCGTGGCAGGGGCGAGCGCGCCGAGGACCAGCGCAAACGACCACAACGGCAGGTCGGCCACCGTCATACCCAGCAGCAGGACCGCCCCCGCCACCATCAGAAAGGCGCCCGAGACTTCGCCCAGAGTCGCCCCGACGATGCTCCATCCGAGACGACGCAACTGGCTGGGGCTGATCGCCCCGCCGATCACATAGGCAATGACCCCGAGAGCCACCGACACCAGTGGCTGGGTCCACTGAGTGTCGTGCATGCCCACCAGGCCGCCCAGGAGGCCGGGGGCAAAGAGCATACCCACCAGGATGTAACCCACCACCCGCGGCACACCAAACAGATGACTGCCAAGCGCCCCAAAGCCAAGCCCGGAGAGCAACAACACCCCAATCAGCAGTATTTCCATGCGTTCTCCTTTCTACGCACCCGATCGGGAACTTTGTCTCGGTCAGAAAGCTAAGCCCGCCGGCAATCTTGTCGTGCTCAGGAATAGAACCGCTGTGAACCACCTTGCCGTCAACCGCCACCGCCGGGGTGGACATCACCTGATAGTCCATGATTTTCGCCGGATCGGTGACTTTGACCACTTCGACTGATTCGCCCAGTTCCTGGGCGACACGTTCAATGCTATCAAAACCCTGAAAACAACCAGGGACTGATCATATTGATCGCCCAGCCGACCACCATGAAGTTGGCCAGCAGGATGACAAAGATCATGATCAGCAGGCGGTAAGTCATGACCTGCTTGAGCATGATGAATTCTGGAAAGCTGGCCGCCACGGTGCTCAGCATGATCACCGCCACCTCATTAATAATAGGGGAGGTAAACAGAAACGCCATGGTGATACCGAGCGGAATGCCGGCACTGGTAAAACCCAGAATCAGGATCCGAAAGGATGCAATATTTGTAGCCTGCTATAGTTTGGCACAGAGTCTGTCTCTTCGATCGCTCTGAATCAGGGCGAGTCTTGCCAACACAGAAAACGGAGTGGTTATGTCTGAATCAGCTGTGGTTGTTATCACCGGTGCCAATCGCGGAATTGGTCTTGAGCTTGCGCGGCATTACGCCGGAGCAGGGCGAGAAGTTATCGGCGTGTGCCGGCAATCGTCTGCTGAGCTGGCCGAAGCGGCGGCCCAGGTGATCGACGGCGTGGATGTCACCACCGATGATGGCATCAAAAAACTGAAAGCTGGCCTGGCCGGCAAAACCATCGGCCTGCTGATCAATAACGCCGGCCTGCTGCAAGACGAGCAATTGGGCAGCATCGATTTCGACTCGATCCGCACCCAGATGGAAATCAACGCCTACGCACCCCTGCGCGTAACCGAAGCACTGATTCCTTTGATGGGGCAGGGCAGCAAGATCGCCAACATCACCAGTCGCATGGGCTCTATTGCCGACAACGATTCCGGTGGCCGCTACGGTTACCGCGCCTCCAAGGCCGCACTTAATGCGTTCGGCAAATCGCTGGCGATGGATCTGAAACCGAAAGGCATTGCCGTGGCCCAGTTGCATCCGGGTTATGTGAAAACTCGCATGGTGAATTTCGGTGGCCTGATCACCCCGGAAGAGTCCGCCAAGGGGTTGGCGGAACGGATTGCCGGTCTGAACCTGGGGAATACCGGTTCGTTCTGGCACAGCAACGGTGAAGCGCTGCCCTGGTGAGCCGGTTGTGTTTCCCGGGCCTTGGCCTGGGTTAGTCACTCTCCAGGAAGATAACAACAATGATTGAGTTACTGCGGCGTTACCCTCTGCCCGTCATCGTGCTGGCCCAGCTGTTTGGCACCTCCCTGTGGTTCAGTATCAATGGGGTTTGGCTGTCGTTCGCCCGGGAATCGGGTTTGACCGAAAGCGATCTGGGCCGGTTAACCCTGGCGGTTCAGGCTGGTTTTATCATCGGCACGCTGACCATTGCCGTCACCGGGCTGGCCGACCGGTTTGGCGCCAGCCGGATTTTTGCCGTGGCCAGTGTGCTGGGCGCTCTGGTGAACGGTGGCTTTGTCTTCACCGCCCATCTGCCACCTCTGGATTTCATGCTGCGATTTGCCACCGGCCTTTGCCTGGCAGGCATCTATCCGCTCGGGATGAAAATGGTGATTGCCTGGACCCCGAAATACGCCGGGTCGGCCCTGGCGTGGTTGGTGGGCATGCTGACTCTGGGCACGGCATTGCCTCACCTTATGCGTGGCGCGACCTTCGGTATGCCCTGGGAGTTGCCGTTACTGGCGGCATCTTTGTTGGCCCTGATCGGCGGGGCCATGGTGTTGCTGTTGGGTGACGGCCCGCATTTGCCTAAAAGCAGTGGTGCCATTCCCCTGAGTCAGGGTTTGGCGGCCTTGCGTATACCCCGCTTTCGGGCGGTCGCCGGTGGTTACTTCGGGCATATGTGGGAGCTGTATGCCTTCTGGACATTGACGCCGTTATTGGTTGGCCGGGAGTTGCAGCGTTTGGCTGCAGATGATCGGCTCATCCCCTGGCTGGCTTTCGCCGTGATCGGAATAGGGGCAGTGGGTTGTATCGGTGGCGGCAAACTGAGTCGTACCAGGGGTAGCGAATGGGTAGCCTGGAGGGCGCTGATGATTTCCGGGATCGTCTGCTTGCTGTACCCTTGGTTGAGCGAATTGTCGCCGTTGCTCCTGATTACCTTGCTGTTTGTCTGGGGCATTGCGGTGGTTGCGGATTCTCCGCAGTTCTCTGCGCTGGCCGCTGCGACTGCGCCCCGGGAGTCCGTAGGCTCATCGTTGGCGGTGATGAATGCGGTGGGGTTCGGCCTCACCTTGCCGGCCATCTGGCTGACCAGTGGTTTGTGGGCGCAGTTCGGGGTCTGGGTGGTGCTGTTGCTGGTCCCCGGGCCAGTGCTCGGGCTCTGGTCACTGGCCCGGGCCAAGGCGTAAGTCGACTCTGTCTGATCCGCTGGCTGCTATGCTCCTAAAACATTAACACGGTGGAATCCAGATTGCAGAGCCCGAATGATGGCCCTCGAATACTGCTGCTGTCCGGCTATGATGCCGCCAGCCACAAGCGCTGGCGAGAGCAGCTTACCGGCATGTTCGGTGCTTATCACTGGCACACCCTGGCGCTGCCGCCCCGGTTCTTCCGGTGGCGCATTCGTGGCAATCCACTGACCTGGCTCAACGAGCCCTGTTTGCAGGAGCCCTGGGATCTGATCATTGCCACCTCCATGGTAGACCTGGCCACTGTTAAAGGCATCCATCCGCAGCTGGCCCGCACGCCCTGTGTGCTGTACATGCATGAAAACCAGTTTGCTTTCCCGGTGTCCAGCAAACAGCGATCCAGTGCCGAACCCCAGATGGTCAATCTTTACAGTGCTATCGCGGCGGACAGCGTGGTGTTCAACAGTGCCTGGAACCAGGACAGTTTTCTGAGCGGCGCCCGGGCGTTTCTCGACCAGCTGCCCGATGGCGTGCCGGCCGGCCTGATTGATGGCCTGTGCGAGAAATCCCGGGTGATACCGGTGCCGATTGAAGACCGGTTATTTGCCGATCATCCGGGCCCGGTAAATTGGGCCTGCCCACATTTGCTCTGGAACCACCGCTGGGAATACGACAAAGGGCCTGAACGACTGCTGAAACTGTTGCAAGCGCTCGACCGGCGTTCGATTGCGTTTCGGCTGAGCGTAGTAGGCGAGCGGTTCCGGAGCCATCCGAAGGCGTTTGATCAGATTCATCAGCAGTTCGAGAGCCAGGTTGAGCAGTGGGGCTTTCTGGAAAGCCGGGATGGGTATGACCAACTGCTGCGCCAGGCGGATGTTGTCGTGTCAACGGCGCTGCACGATTTCCAGGGGCTGTCGATGCTCGAAGCCATGGCCTCAGGCTGTGTACCGCTGGCGCCGGACCGATTGGCCTACCGGGAATACGTGCCGGAGTTGTGTCGATACCAGAGCCATCAACAGGATGCCGACGCAGAAGCGGAAGCCGCGGCCGATGGCCTGGAAGCACTGATGCAGCGGCAGCCGTCTTGTTGTCCACCTGAGCTCTGGCGGGCCTCGGCGCTGGCCGGGCAGTATCAGGCCCTGTTTGACCAACTGATCCAGGCAGAGTGCCGTAGCTGAAACTCCACGGTCCGCTTCAGGGTTGATTTGTTTACAGCCCTAAGAGATTCCAGCCAGATAACTTACTATTGATAGTCAGCTCTGATAAACTACGTGCCCTTATTTACGCAATTCATGATGTTCATCAAAGATACTGAAACCAGACTGTGACGATCTTTCCGCCCTAGCGTTCAAGTTCCCCCCCTCTCTCGATTATTTGTTGAGCAAGTTTCTGAACCTGTCGTTTGTATACCGCGATCGGGCATTAGAAGTGCTGGGCTCAACGTTTCGCTCACGAAACTGCGGTTGTCTGGCAATGCCTAAAACGGTTATTTCTGGTTTTACTCATAACTTCCTCGGCAATGCGCCGGCCTTCCGTTCGTTATCCAGTTTTTGTAATAAACCGATAAAAAGAAACGGTGCAGCCTGAAGGGCTGGCGGCGCTCTTGACGTTTTTTCCCAACCTTTAACCGGATTAACAGAATATGCTCAGCAGTATACGAACCAACTGGTTTTCCAATATTCGCGGCGATCTGCTCGCCGGTATCGTGGTGGCCCTGGCTCTGATTCCCGAAGCCATTGCCTTCTCCATCATCGCCGGCGTGGATCCGAAAGTGGGCCTTTACGCGTCTTTCTGTATTGCGGTGGTGATTGCCTTTGTCGGCGGTCGCCCGGGCATGATTTCAGCCGCCACCGGCGCCATGGCGTTGCTGATGGTGACGCTGGTCAAAGAGCATGGTCTGGAGTATTTGCTGGCGGCGACACTGCTGACCGGTCTGCTGCAGATTATTGCAGGCTATCTCAAGCTTGGCGCGTTGATGCGATTTGTCTCTCGCTCCGTCGTTACCGGGTTTGTGAACGCGCTGGCGATCCTGATTTTTATGGCCCAGTTGCCAGAGCTGACCAACGTCACCTGGCATGTCTATGCCATGACCGCTGGCGGCCTGGGCATCATCTACCTGTTCCCGCTGATTCCGCTGATTGGCCGTATTCTGCCGTCCCCGCTGATTTGCATTGTGGTACTGACCGGTCTGGCCATGTACCTGAACATGGACATCCGCACCGTGGGCGATATGGGCGACCTGCCGGATACCCTGCCGATTTTCCTGTGGCCGGAGGTGCCGCTGAATTTCGAAACTCTGATGATTATCCTGCCTTACGCGATTGCTCTGACCGTCGTGGGTTTGCTGGAGTCGATGATGACCGCAACCATCGTTGATGATCTGACTGACACCACCAGCGATCGTAACCGCGAGTGCAAAGGCCAGGGCATTGCCAATATCGGCTCCGGCCTGCTCGGCGGTATGGCCGGCTGCGCGATGATTGGCCAGTCCATCATCAACATCAAGTCGGGAGGTCGAACTCGACTGTCTACTCTGGCTGCCGGCGTTTTTCTGCTATTGATGGTGCTGGTACTGGATAAATGGCTGGTGCAGATTCCCATGGCCGCCCTGGTCGCGGTGATGATCATGGTCGCCATTGGTACCTTCAGCTGGACGTCCATCAAGAACCTCAAAGAGCATCCGTTTTCCACCAACATCGTGATGGTGGTGACCGTGGCGGTGGTTGTGTCGACCCACAACCTGGCCTTTGGTGTACTGGCCGGTGTGCTGCTGGCGGCGCTGTTCAGAAAAAAATCCTATGCAATCAGTTTCATCCTTCAGGATATGGAAGGGACACTTAAAGACAAGCAAATTGATTCGGTCATG
>JAWOAO010000200.1:0-2794 GCA_046498485.1 Marinobacter sp.
GGTCGCGGTGAACCTGGTGTTACCGTTGTTACGATCCACAATGTTGTAGGAGTTCTTGCCGGTCGGCTCCCAACGGTTAGCCATGTCGGTGAGGTTTACGAAGAAGTCGTTGGTCAGCTGGCCAACACGATCGGTGAACACGCCGTGCCCGGTATCACCAAAGTTGGTGCCAAGCACCCGCATACCGCCCATCAGCACGGTCATTTCCGGTGCGGTCAGGCCCATCAGCTGGGCGCGGTCGAGGAGCATTTCCTCCGGCTTGACCACGTATTCCTTCTTCTGCCAGTTACGGAAACCGTCGGTTAGCGGCTCCATCGGCTCGAACGACGCCGCATCGGTCATCGCATCCGTTGCATCACCACGGCCTTTCAGGAAGGGCACGTGCACCTCATGACCCGCTGCTTTCGCCGCCTTCTCGACGCCCAGATTACCGCCCAGCACAATGACGTCTGCGACGCTGGCGCCAGTGTCGGCAGAGATCGTTTCATAGACCTTGAGCACCTTGGCCAGACGAGCAGGCTCGTTGCCTTCCCAGTCTTTCTGCGGCGCCAGACGAATTCGGGCACCGTTAGCACCGCCACGCATGTCCGAGCCGCGGTAGGTACGGGCGCTGTCCCAGGCGGTAGAGACCAGCTCGCTGATGCCGAGACCGCTTTCAGCAATCTTTTCTTTCACGATCTCTTCGATGTAATTGGTCTCGCCCTGCGGTACCGGGTCCTGCCAGATCAGATCTTCAGCCGGCACGCCCGGGCCGATGTAACGGGATTTCGGCCCCATGTCACGATGGGTCAGCTTGAACCAGGCGCGAGCGAAGCAGTCTTTGAAATACTCGGGATCTGCCATGAACTTTTCGCAAATGGCTCGATACTTCGGATCCACCTTCATCGCCATATCCGCATCGGTCATCATCGGATTGCGTCGAATGGATGGGTCAGTGGTGTCAACCGGTTTGTCTTCTTCCCTGATATCAATGGGCTCCCACTGGTTCGCACCTGCCGGACTCTTCTTCAGCTCCCATTCGTAGCCAAACAGCAAGTCGAAGTAACCCATATCGAACTGAGTGGGGTTGGTGGTCCAGGCGCCCTCGAGACCCGAGGTAATCGCGTTGGTGGCCTTGCCATTCAGATTCGGGTTATGCCAGCCCATGCCCTGCTCGTGCACATCGGCAGCTTCCGGCGCTGCGCCAAGAGTTTCAGCATCGCCGTTACCGTGAGTCTTACCAACGGTGTGGCCACCGGCAGTCAGTGCCGCAGTCTCTTCATCGTCCATCGCCATACGGGCGAAGGTTACGCGCACCTGCTCAGCCGTTTTCTGCGGATCTGGCTGACCGTTCACACCCTCAGGGTTCACGTAAATCAGGCCCATCTGCACCGCCGCGAGCGGGTTTTCCATGGTGTCAGGCTTGTCTACATCCTCATATCGGCTATCAGACGGCGCCAGCCACTCTTTTTCTGCGCCCCAATAAATATCTTTCTCCGGGTGCCAGATATCCTCACGGCCATAGGAAAAGCCGAAGGTTTTGAGGCCAAAGGATTCGTAGGCGACGTTACCGGCGAGGATGAACAGGTCACCCCAGCTGACCTTGTTGCCGTACTTTTTCTTGAGCGGCCACAGCAGGCGACGGGCCTTGTCCAGGTTGCCGTTGTCGGGCCATGAGTTCAGCGGGGCAAAACGCTGGTTGCCGGTGCCGGCGCCGCCACGACCGTCGGCCAGACGGTAGGTACCGGCCGCGTGCCAGGCCAGACGAATCATCAGACCGCCGTAATGACCCCAATCGGCAGGCCACCACTCCTGACTGTTGGTCATCAGCTCATGCATGTCTTTTTCGAGCGCGTCGAAGTCAAGCTTTTTGACTTCTTCGCGATAGTCGAATTCTTCGCCCATCGGGTTGGTTTTGTTGTCGTGCTGATGAAGAATGTCCAGGTTCAGAGCCTCTGGCCACCAGTTCATCACATCACTCTTCTCGGCCGTGTTGGAGCCGTGCATCACCGGGCACTTACCACCCGTATTGTTATCAGACATTGTCTTCTCCTGTTTCTGCGTCATTGGCAAAAATTGTGTCTACTTAATGCGGCTTCACTAAGAATAGAACATTCAGAATTGCCTGCTTGAATGTTTCCTACCATCGGGATAGTGAACGCCTATAGGCTTTCTGCTGAAACTGAAACGCCATCAGACCGCAATAACTTTAGCGTGCAGGCCTGGCCAAGAAAGAATTAATTAAAACCAAGCTTTTGAGAGTTTTTATCAATCGGACAGGGCCATTCAAGGCCTGCCCGCAATTGGCCGTCAAAGGCGTTCAATCGACGTGAACTTTCCTTTGTCATCAAACAGGATCCGGAAACTGCCCTGAATGCCATTTTGCAGGTAAAAACGAGAAAGGATACGACCCGGGAAGCGGACGGATCGTCCGTCCCGGGCCGTGGTGCGGACATCGGTCGCCACGCCCTGATAGAGCTTGATCCACTCATCAGGGTTGATGTTGATGTCCACAATGATCTGCTGCATGCGGTGCGGCCGGCTTAGTTAGCCAGCTCCAGCAACAGACGGTTCAGGCGGCTGACGTAAGCACCCGGATCTTTCAATTGCTCGCCGCTGGCCAGGGTGGCCTGGTCAAACAGCACCGCCGACAGCTCGCTGAAGCGCTCGTCTTTGGATTCCTGCTCCAGACGCTGCACCAGCGGATGGTCGACGTTGATTTCAAAGATCGGTTTGCTGTCCGGCACTTTCTGGCCGGCGGCTTCCATGATCTTCTTCATCTGCGCGCCCATATCGAACTGTCCGGTCACCAGGC
>JAWOAO010000217.1:0-8283 GCA_046498485.1 Marinobacter sp.
ATTCCGCGCGGACGCGCTCTGGGTGTCACCATGTTCCTCCCGGAAGAGGACAGGTACAGCCACAGCAAGCGCTTCCTGATCAGCTCTATCTGCAGTCTGTTCGGTGGCCGTATCGCCGAAGAACTGACCCTTGGCTTTGATGGCGTCACCACCGGTGCATCCAATGACATTGAGCGGGCAACCAGTCTGGCCCGTAACATGGTGACCCGTTGGGGCTTGTCTGAGAAGCTTGGACCGCTGCAGTACGATACCGACAGCGAAGAGCCGTTCCTCGGTCGTTCTGCCGGTCAGTCCCAGACGGTGTATTCGCCGGAAACCGCGCAGCGAATTGACGAAGAAGTCCGGAACATTATCGACACCTGCTATGAAAAGGCCAGGCAGATCCTGATCGACAATCGTGGCAAGCTGGACATTATGGCCGACGCTCTGATGAAGTATGAGACCATTGATCGTCATCAGATCGACGACATCATGGAAGGCCGGACGCCTCGTCCTCCGAAAGGCTGGAACGACAGTGGCCCAACGGGTGGTGTAAAAGCTGAGGAGCCAGAAGTGGTTCCGGAGCCTCGCGACCCGGGCGACGGGCGCCAGCCCGGAGTAGGCCGGCCCGCCGGCGAGCACTGATCTCTCAGGCTAGTTAAAGGCAAACAAACGCCGCCCGAATTTCGGGCGGCGTTTGTTTTTGCCACCTCTGAATCTTGAATCTCCGGAATGCTTGCTATGGAAATGAACTTTGCCGGCCGTACGCTGGATTTGTCCCGATGTCACGTGATGGGCATTCTGAACCTGACCCCTGACTCTTTCTCCGATGGTGGTCGCTTTAATTCAGAGCATGCAGCGCTGCTTCGCGCCCGGCAAATGGTCAGCGATGGCGCGGCGTTTATTGATATCGGCGGAGAATCCACCAGGCCGGGGGCGGTGCCGGTGTCCACCCAGGAAGAGTTGGACCGGGTATGCCCGTTGGTCGAGGCCGTTGCCCGAGAGCTGGACACGGTGATCTCAGTGGATACCAGTAACCCGGTGGTGATGACCGAGGTGGTAAAGCTGGGTGCGGGCCTGATCAACGATGTTCGTGCGCTGCAGCGTGTTGGTGCCGTGCAGGCGGCGGCAACCGCAGGCGTTCCGGTTTGCCTCATGCACATCCAGGGTGAGCCGGATAACATGCAGGACGATCCCCGTTACCGAAATGTCCGGCGTGCTGTCAGTTCGTTTCTGACCGAGCGAATGCGGGTGGCCGAAAGCGCCGGTGTGCGGGCCGAAAACATCATTCTTGATCCGGGATTCGGCTTTGGTAAGAGCGTCGATCATAATTTTCAGTTGCTGGCGACGTTGGAACAGCTGCATTTGCTGGGCCATCCGCTATTGATCGGGGTGTCTCGAAAATCCATGCTGGGTGCGGTTACTGGTCGGGAAGTAAACGAAAGGTTGCCGGCGAGCCTCGCTGCCGCGACAATATCGGCTTTAAAAGGCGCGAGCATCTTGCGGGTGCACGATGTGCGTGAAACTGTGGACGCCGTCAAGGTCGTGACGGCAGTGAAGGAGGCAAGCTGATGTCCCAGCGCAAGTATTTTGGTACCGACGGCATCCGCGGCCGGGTTGGTGAAAGTCCGATAACACCAGAGTTCATGCTGCATCTTGGCTGGGCTGCAGGCCAGGCCTTTAAACGCAAAGGCCAGCACAACAGTGTCCTGATTGGCAAAGACACCCGGTTGTCCGGCTATATGTTCGAATCCGCGCTTGAGGCCGGGCTGTCAGCTGCCGGGGTGGACGTGAAGCTGCTGGGGCCGATGCCGACCCCCGCTATCGCCTATTTGACCCGGACTTTCCGTGCTTCTGCCGGAATTGTGATCAGTGCGTCTCACAACCCGCATCAGGACAATGGCATCAAGTTCTTCTCCCCCGCCGGCACCAAACTCGACGATGCCCTGGAAGCCGAGATTGAGCGCTGGCTGGACACCCCCATTGAGGTTTGTGACCCCAACGAGTTGGGCAAGGCAAGCCGGGTGGATGATGCGCCGGGTCGGTATGTGGAGTTCTGCAAGAGCACCGTGCCCAATGAGTTCACTCTGGACGGCATGCACATTGTGCTGGACTGTGCTCACGGTGCCACCTATCACGTGGCACCAAAGGTGTTTCAGGAACTGGGTGCCCAGCTGACGGTGATTGGCGCCAATCCGGATGGTCTGAACATCAACCTGAACGTGGGCTCCACCCATCTGGATGCGTTGAAGCAGGTGGTTGTCGAAAAGCAGGCAGATCTGGGCATTGCTTTTGACGGCGATGGTGACCGGGTGTTGATGGTTGACCAGGATGGCTCCGAAGTCGACGGTGATGAGTTGCTGTATATTCTGGCTTCTCAACGCCATGCCACGGGTCGGTTGCACGGTGGCGTGGTCGGAACGCTGATGACCAACCTCGGTGTGGAGTTGGCCCTGCGCGAGATCGGTATCGAATTTGAGCGTGCCAACGCTGGCGAGCGCTATGTGATGGAGCGCCTGCTGGCGCACAACTGGCTGATTGGCGGCGAAGGCTCCGGTCACATGGTGATCCGTGATTGCACCAGTACCGGCGATGGCATCGTCTCTGCATTGCAGGTGCTGCTGGCCATTCGGGGCTCTGGCAAAACCATGGCGCAATTGCGTCAGGGGATGAGCAAGTTGCCCCAGAAGATGGTCAACGTGCGGGTCGCCCAACGCTTTGATCCGCACAGTCGTGTGGATATTGTCGAGGCCGTGCGCCGGGCTGAAGCGCATCTTGGTGACGCCGGCAGGATTCTTTTGCGGGCATCGGGTACCGAGCCGTTGATTCGGGTGATGGCAGAGGGTCAGAACGCGGATGATATCAATCGCGTGGTTGATCAGCTGGCTCTGGTGGTTGAGCGGTCAACACCCTGATTTTGTGGGTTGGGGCGGGTTGTGCGCATCAAATGACTGCTGTATAGTTCGCCCTCCCTGAAGACGGGACGATTGAGATCAGGTATGCGTCGCAAAATTGTAGCCGGTAACTGGAAAATGAACGGGTCGAAAGACCTGGTGCAGCAGCTGCTGGGCACTATTCGCGAGCAAGTTGCCAGTCTCGATGGCGTTATGAAGAGTGCGCTGGATGTGGTTATTATTCCTCCCGCTCTTTACGTTGACTCGGTTGTGTCCAAATGTGGAGCTGAGTTGGCTGTTGGCGTGCAGAATGTCAGTCAGTGGCAGTCTGGTGCCTACACAGGTGAGGTTTCGTCCGATATGGCGCGGGATCTGGGTTGTCAGTATGTGCTGGTAGGGCACTCTGAGCGGCGCCAGTTGTTCGGCGAATCGGATGATGTGGTTGCCCGGAAGGTTGAGTGTGTTCTCGAGTCTGGTCTGACCGCTGTGTTGTGTGTCGGCGAAACGCTTGAAGAGCGCGAAGCTGGTAAGGCAGAGCAGATTGTTGCAGATCAGCTTCAGCAGGGTCTGGCAGTTGTGGCTGTGGATCAGTGGTCGCGGGTGGTGGTTGCCTATGAGCCTGTGTGGGCGATCGGAACCGGCAAAACCGCCACCGCAGAAGATGCTCAGGCGATGCATGCGCAAATACGCAAGGTGCTTGAGCAAATGAATGCCCCGTCCGATAATATTTCAGTACTTTACGGCGGTAGTGTAAAAGCGGATAATGCGGCCGCTCTGTTCGCAGAGCCCGATATCGATGGCGGTCTTATTGGTGGTGCGTCCCTCAAGGCCGAAGAATTTGTAAGTATCTGCCGGTCTTTTCCGGTAGGTGCGTAAACCGACACGTTTACGAGAGTCTGTATGGATTGGATAGAAACACTAGTAGTCGTTGTTCACGTCGTGATCGCCGTCGCGCTGGTGGGCCTGGTTCTTATCCAGCAAGGCAAAGGCGCGGATGCCGGTGCGGCATTTGGTGGCGGAGCCTCCCAGACGGTATTCGGCAGTCAGGGCAGTGGTAGTTTCCTGACCCGTATGACCACGTTAATGGCGGTTGTCTTTTTTGTGACGAGTTTTTCGCTGGCGATCTTCGCCAAGCAGCGTGCCGAAGTGGCAGGTGAGGCAGGTATTCCGGTAGTCCAGGAATCCCGTCAGGCACCGGCTGATTCCGCACCTGGTATCGAAGAGTCTGCAGATGGCGAAGCCGGGGCCGGGGAGTCACAACTTCCCGACCTCGAGTGAAAGGTTTGGCCCAAGTGGTGGAACTGGTAGACACGCTATCTTGAGGGGGTAGTGGCGAAAGCCGTGCCGGTTCGAGTCCGGCCTTGGGCACCATTATTGAGTACAACGGCTTGGAAGATCCAGGCCGTTTTTTTTGGTCAGTCCTTGACCACTCCGCGCGGCACTACTATACTCCGGCGGATATTGGAGGCCGCAATTTATTTTTGTTGGCTCCAGGCAGGCCAGGTGTCTGTCGGCAGAGGGCCGGTTTGGGTTGGCTTTCTGCGAATTCTTGCAACAAAAGGCCCCACTCACAGGGGCTTTTTGATTAAGGGGCCTGGCAAAGGGCCCTCGTGCATAAAAAGGGCTGATCAACAGCCCTTTTTTTGTTTTTGTGGTACGAAAATCTCAAGACGGAGGCGGCGACACTTGTCAGCCAAGCTGAAACAACTGGAAGATATCCTGCGCCCGGTAATAGAAGGGTTGGGGTACGAATTCTGGGGTATTGAATACCGTTCCCGGGGCTACCAATCCATGCTCCGGGTGTACATTGATGATGTTGAAAACGGCATCGGCATAGAGGACTGCGAAAAAGTCAGTCGTCAGGTCAGTGGCGTAATGGACGTGGAAGACCCGATTCAGAGCGAGTACACCCTTGAGGTGTCTTCTCCGGGTATGGACCGGCCGCTGTTCCGTCTTGAGCAGTACCAGGAATTTGTTGGCCATCAGGTACAGATCAAGTTGCGCATGGCCTTTGAAGGCCGTCGCAAATTTCAGGGGCTGATCAAAGGAGTAGAGGGCGACGACGTCGTTATCGTGGCAGACGACCACGAATACCTGTTGCCCTTTGACAGCATAGACAGAGCCAACATTATTCCGGTTTTTGAATGACACATTCGAACATGTCTGTAGATGTATCGATTTTTTTTAGGGCAGGGCAATTCAATGAGTAAAGAGATCTTGCTGGTCGTGGAATCCGTCTCGAACGAAAAGGGTGTCGAGAAGGATGTGATTTTCGAGGCGATCGAACTCGCACTCGCTACCGCTGCCAAAAAACGCTATGACGACGAAGAGGCGGATATCCGGGTTTCTATCGACCGCCGGACCGGGGAATACGAAACCTTCCGTCGCTGGCTGGTGGTAGATAACGATGCCGTTCCGGCACTGGGCACTGAGCTCACCATGCAGGAAGCGGAAGAGATCGACACGGACCTGCGTCCGGGCGACATGCATGAAGAGAAGGTGGATTCTGTTGCCTTTGGTCGAATTGGTGCCCAGGCTGCCAAACAGATTATTTTCCAGAAGGTTCGCGAAGCCGAACGTGCCAAGATAGTCGACAGCTACCGCGATCGCGTCGGCGAGCTGGTATCCGGTACGGTCAAGAAAGTGACACGTGACAATGTCATTGTCGATCTTGGCGCCAACGCTGAGGCCCTGCTGCCCCGTGAGCATCTGATTCCACGTGAAACCTTCCGTATGGGCGACCGCGTGCGCGCCTTGCTGCTGGAAATTCGCACCGATCACCGCGGTCCACAGCTGATTCTCAGTCGCAGTGACGCCCAGATGTTGATTGAGCTGTTCCGCATTGAAGTGCCGGAAATTGCTGAAGAGCTGATCGAGATTCGGGGCGCCGCCCGTGATCCCGGCTCGCGCGCCAAGATTGCGGTCAAGACCAACGATCGCCGTATCGATCCAGTGGGTGCCTGCGTTGGTATGCGTGGCTCGAGGGTGCAGGCGGTATCCAACGAACTGGGCGGTGAGCGTGTTGATATTGTGCTCTGGGACGACAATCCTGCGCAGCTGGTCATCAACTCGATGGCCCCGGCCGAAGTGGCCTCTATCGTGATGGATGAAGATCGTCACACCATGGAGGTCGCCGTTGCCGAAGATAACCTGGCTCAGGCCATTGGTCGGAATGGGCAAAACGTTCGACTGGCCACAGAGCTGACCGGTTGGACCTTGAACGTCATGACCGAAGAGGAAGCGGGTGAGCGCCAGGAGCAGGAGAACACACGCCTGATCGAGCACTTTACCGCGCACCTGGATGTGGATGAAGAATTTGCCAGCGTTCTGATCGACGAAGGTTTCACCTCTATCGAAGAAGTGGCCTATGTTCCGATGGAAGAAATGCTGGCGATTGACGGCTTTGATGAGGAGACCGTCACAGAATTGCGGAATCGTGCCAAGGACGTGCTGTTAAACCTGGCGTTGGCAAGTGAAGAAGCGCTGGAAGGCACGGAACCCGCAGAAGATCTTCTGGAAATGGAAGGCATGGACCGGTCTCTGGCGTTCAAACTCGCCGGTATGGGTGTGCGTACCATGGAAGATCTGGCTGAGCAGTCTGTGGATGATCTGCTCGATATTGAAGGTATGGATGAACAACGTGCGGGTCAGTTGATTATGACGGCGCGTGCACCCTGGTTTGAAGACCAGGCCTGATTCGGGAGAGGATGACCAGTATGGCTGATGTAACGGTAAAACAACTGGCCGCAGACGTAGGCGCTCCCGTGGATCGTTTGCTGAAGCAGATCGTTGAAGCGGGCCTGAAAGCTCGCAGTGAAAACGATGCTGTCTCCAGCGACGAGAAACAGCAGTTGCTGGCGTATCTGAGAAAGAACCACGGCGAAGCCGGGGCTGAGCCGCAAAAGATTACACTCAAGCGCAAAACCACGACCACGCTGAAGGCCGGTAAGGCCAAAACCGTGAACGTCGAAGTGCGCAAGCGCCGCACCTATATCAAGCGTGCGGAACTGCAGCCTGAGGCAGAAGCCGAGGCGGAAGTTCAAAAGCCGGAAGACGTGACCGCAGCGCCGGTTGCCGAAACACCGGTTGTCGAGGATGCACCGAAGGTGGCTGCAGAGCAGCAGACTGACGCACCCGCGACAGCAGATCCGGAACAGGTTGCGGCAGCACCAGCGACGAAGACAGCGCCTGAGCCGGCAACCGCGCCGGAGGACATGCCCATACCTCCGCCGGAAGACGAAGGTCGGGATCGTAAGCCAAAGAAAAAGAAAGAGAAGGTACGCGAGCGCGGCGACGATAGTGAAGAAGGCAAGCCCAAGAAGAAACAGGCTGGCCATCGCGGCCCTCGCAGCCGTCCGGTTGATGAACCACTGGTCATTTCTGAGGACGATGACGATAGCGGTCCTCGTAAACAGCTGCGGGCTAAAAAGAAACCGAAAGAAAAGCGTCATGCTTTCGAGAGGCCAACCAAGCCCATGGTTAGAGAAGTACAGATACCAGAAGTCATCACCGTCGGTGATCTTGCACAGCGCATGGCAGTAAAAGCCGCTGATGTTATTAAAACCCTGATGGGAATGGGCATTATGGCCACCATCAACCAGCCGCTGGATCAGGAAACTGCCATGCTCGTCACCGAAGAGCTGGGCCACAAGCCCAGAGCGGTCAGTGACGATGCCCTGGAAGAAGAAGTACTGAGCAAAATCTCGGTTCAGCACGAAGGCAAAGAAAAAATCAAACGGGCACCCGTGGTCAGTGTGATGGGTCATGTTGACCATGGTAAGACGTCCCTGCTGGATTATATCCGTCGCACCAAGGTGGCTGCTGGCGAGTCCGGTGGTATTACCCAGCACATCGGCGCCTATCATGTCGAGACAGACCACGGCATGGTGTCGTTCCTGGATACTCCGGGCCACGCGGCCTTTACGGCTATGCGTGCCCGTGGTGCCCAGTGTACCGATATCGTTATCCTGGTGGTGGCTGCCGATGACGGCGTTATGCCGCAAACCAAGGAAGCGGTACAGCACGCCAAGTCGGCCGGTGTGCCCCTGGTGGTTGCCATCAACAAGATGGACAAGGAAGGGGTTGATCCGGACCGCATCAAGAACGAACTGGCGGCTCTGGATGAGATTCCGGAAGACTGGGGCGGTGACGTTCAGTTTATCCCGGTTTCTGCCCATACCGGCGCCGGTATCGATGACTTGCTGGAAGCCATTCTGCTGCAAGCCGAAGTGCTTGAGCTGGAGGCGTCTCCGGATGCCTCTGCCAAAGGTGTTGTGGTTGAATCCAGCCTCGAGCGTGGCCGCGGTTCGGTCGCCACGGTGCTGGTACAGAACGGTACGCTGCGCCATGGTGACATGGTCGTGGCGGGTTCGTTCTTTGGTAAAGTGCGCGCCATGACCGACGAAGCTGG
>JAWOAO010000220.1:0-4068 GCA_046498485.1 Marinobacter sp.
CCCGAGAAAGCCAAGCCGGCCAGTAACGGATGATGTTCAGGGGGCCGGCGAATCAACCGGCCTTGCGCATGAGCACGGCGCCGACCGCAGCATTCACGATGATCGGGGCCAGCACCGCAAACAGCGGGTTAAATCCATACACCATGCTCATCGGCCCCAGTAAATCCTGCATATATTTGAACAGCAGCCCCACCAGCAAACCCGTAAACACCCGAAATCCCATGGTCACTGACCGCAGCGGGCCGAAGATAAACGAGATCGCCACCAGTACCATGACGGCAGTGCCCAGTGGCATCAGTGCCTTTTTCCAGAACGCCAGCCAATACTGCGCGGCGGTCAGCCCCTGCTCGCCCAGGTAGATGGCGTAGGTGTACAGACCGGTCATCGAGAGATTTTCGGGCTTGACGATCAGCACGCTCAGGACATCCGGAGACAATCCGGTGTCCCAGCGCAAGGCCGCGTGCTCATTGCGCAGGGTACGGTCCGCTTCAATACGGGTCGACACCACGTTTTCCAGCAACCAGTGATCACCCTGATAAATCGCGCGCTCGGCAAAGCTGGACACTTCTAACTCGCGATCGTTACTAAAGCGAAACAACGACACGCCGTGCAAGACACCGTTGGGCTGTACTGCGTTCAGGTGCATGAACGTGTTCCCTTCCCGGTGCCAGACACCGTGGGCCGACGCAACATTCTGACTGGCACCAAGCGCCACCGCCTTTTCGCTCTGGGCAATGCGCTCCGTGGTCGGCGCGATGTACTCACCTATCAGCACTCCGAGTACCACCACCACCAGCGCAGGTTTCATCGCCGACCAGACAATCCGCTTGATGGAAACGCCTGCCGCCCGGATAACGGTCAGCTCTGAAGAACTGGCCAGGGCACCCAGCCCCACCAGGCAACCCATAAAGGCCCCCAGCGGCAGATAATCGTAAATCCGCCTGGGCAGCGTTAAAAACACATACCAGAGCGCCTGCAGCGTCTGATAATCATTGCGAGTGTCTTCAAGCTCTGCAATAAAGGCAAAAATCAGATCCAGCGACAGCACCACCACCATCACCAGAAACATGGCGCCGCCCACCGTGCGCATCACGTAGCCGTCGATTCTACGCATGGCTATGAGCCTCCTTCTCAAGACGGCGACGATTCCACCAGGCGGGGCCGAATTGCAGCCAGAGCCCGAGGCCGAGGAAAATGGCGTGCACCCAGAGCATGCCGATCCATTCCGGAACCTTGCCCTCGGCGAGCGCATCCCGAGCCACAATCAACAGGCCAAGGTAGGTGATGTAAACCAGCATGGCGGGCAGCAGATGGAAGAAGCGCCCTTGTCGCGGATTGACCCGGCTCAGCCGAACCGCCAGCAGAGTCACGATGGGCACAATCAACGGCAATGAAAGACGCCAGTGCAGCAAGGCCCGGTCTTCCGGATTGTCGGAGTTCCACAGCGACATCGTACTGACACCCTCATCCAGCTCCCGGCTGCCGGCCTCACCACTGCGTATTTTCAGACCATAAGCCTCAAACCGGGTCACGTTGTAATCAAGATTGCCTGGCAAGCCCTGATACCGACCGCCTTGTTCAAGTATCAGAAAACGACTGCCGGTTTCCTGATCGATCAGTTGGGAGCCGGCTTCCGCGGTAATCAGCGTTACCCCCTGGCCGTTGCGGTCATATTCGGCGATGAAAACACCCTGCAATTGCCGCTTGTCTTCACTTAACGCCTCGGTGTAGGTAACGCGGCTACCCGAGGTGAAATCCTGAAAGCGGCCAGGCGCCAGCATCTCGAACTCGGTGGCCTTGCGCGCTTCATTGAAAATGCCTTCAACCTGCTTCATACCCCAGGGCGAGACAAACAGGCTCATACTGCCGACCACCAACATGACCGGCAAAGAACCAATCAGGGTTTTCGCCAACAACTGCTTGTCGCTCAGACCACAGGCGGACAGCACCGTCATCTCGCTTTCCAGGTACATCCGGCCGTAGGCCAGCAAAATACCGATAAACAGCCCAAGTGGAAGAATCAACTCCAGAAAGCCCGGAAACCGGTACGCCATGATGGAAAACAACAGGCCGGCAGCAATCTCGCCTTCAGCCGCACTACCCAGGTACTTGATAAAACGCCCACTCATAAACACCAGCAACAAAATGCTGGAAACAGCAAGCATGCTGACCATGATCTGGCGAATGAGGTAACGGAAGACAATGCTCAAATCGGTCTCTCAGGCAGCGCCACAACAGGAGGTGGTGGATAACATTAACTGCGCGTATTCTAAGTAACCTTGGCGCCGAATGACAGCACCAGGCTCTTACGATAAAGCCATCGTAACGATACCGGCTTATCGCTTGATTATTCGACGCTTTGCCCCAATCCTAAAGAACACAGGCCAGACATCGCCTTTCTCAATCAACAAAGCCCAACCTGACAACCGGAGTTGCCATGAATTTCAGCCTCAGCAGCAAAGCCATCACCGCCACCAAGACCGACTGCCTGGTTATTGGCCTGCCCGAGAAGGGCGAGTGGCCAGAAACCACCAAAGCAACCGATGAAGCACTGGGAGGCCTGATCAAGCAGCTGGAGCAAGCAGGTGACCTGACCGGCAAGAATGCAACGGTGAACACCGTGCCTCTGGTCGATCAGCCCTGGCAGCGACTGATTGTTGTTGGCACCGGTAAGGACAGCGAACGCACACCGGGCAATTATCGCAAGAGCCTGATCGCCATGATGGGCACCCTGAAGGACGGCCCGTCCAAAAATGCACTGATCGCCCTGGCCGACACCGCGATCAAAGGCGAAGCCGCAGTCAGCTCTGAAGAGGCCCGCCTGAGCCTGATCGGCCGCACCCTGGAAGATCAGCTGTACACCTTTAACGAGTTCAAGAGCGAAAAGCCCGCGGCCCGTAAACTGAAAAAAGTGGTGGTGCAAGCCTCCGGTGCTGGCAAAACCTTAAAGGATGCCTTTAATCTCGGTCTGGCCACCGGCCGCGGCATGAACTTCACCCGCGACCTGGGCAACACACCACCCAACATCTGCCATCCGGTCTGGCTGGCCGAGCAAGCCAAAAAGCTTGCCAAAGAACACGACTGCATCAAGACCGAAGTGCTCGATGAAAAGCAGATGGAAAAACTGGGCATGAACACCATCCTGGCCGTCGGCAAAGGCAGCACCCAGCCGCCGCGCTTCATCATCATGGAATACCAGGGTGGCAAGGCCAAAGACCAGCCCCACGTTCTGGTTGGCAAAGGCATCACCTTTGACACCGGCGGCATCAGCCTGAAGCCCGGCGAAGGCATGGACGAGATGAAGTACGACATGGGCGGCTCGGCCAGCGTGCTCGGGGCCATGCAGGTGATTGCCGAAACCCGGCCGAAGATCAACATCGTGGCGGTCATCGCCGCCGCCGAAAACATGCCGGACGGCGGCGCCACGCGCCCGGGCGACATCGTCACCACCATGTCTGGTCAGACCGTTGAAATCCTCAACACCGACGCCGAAGGCCGGCTGGTGCTGTGCGATGCCCTGACCTACGTCAAACGCTACAACCCGGCATCGGTACTCGACATGGCCACCCTCACCGGCGCCTGCATCATCGCTCTCGGCCACCAGGCCAGCGCGGTGTTCAGCAACAACGACGACCTGGCCAACGAAGTCCTGGCCGCCGGTGAGCGCGCCGGCGACCGCGCCTGGCGCCTGCCGCTGTGGGACGAATACCAGAGCCAGCTCGACAGCAACTTCGCCGACATGCAGAACATCGGCGGCCGCCCGGCCGGTTCCATCACCGCGGCCTGTTTCCTGTCGCGCTTCGCCAAAGACTACCGCTGGGCCCACCTGGACATCGCCGGCACCGCCTGGAACTCCGGCAAAGCCAAAGGTTCCACCGGCCGCCCCGTGCCCCTGCTGGTCGACTACCTGATGTCCCATGCCGGAAAGTAATCCGGGCAATCCTCCGGAGACCGGCAGCCCCGCTGCCGGCCCCTCCGGCCAGGACGACAAAAACCAGCGCTACTGGTTTCACATCCTCGCCCAGGATACCCCCAACGCCCGCAACCTCCACGCCATCAAACTCGTGG
>JAWOAO010000240.1:0-3873 GCA_046498485.1 Marinobacter sp.
TGCCGCCTTCCCAGGCTTTCTTCGGGCAAATCTGCAGGCTTTCTGCAATCGGCTTGTCCAGACCCAAGGCTTCGCACAGGGCGAAGGCTTTGTCTTCGGTCAGGCTGTTCATACCCAAACACGCCGAGGTGGTGAACACCGGTGACAGGCCAATGGCTTCGGCAATGGCTTCCCAGGTCATATCCTTGGCAACTTTGGCTTCGAGGATTCTTGCGGTCATCAGTTCTTTGTTCATCATGGTTATTTCCTCTCGTGGACAATCAAGGTCAGGCATTGACCGCTCGTGCGGCTGTTTCCGTTTTAGTATCAAGCCTGGCAAGTGCCGGTTTGGGTGCTGCGTCACCCGCGCTTGGGTCAATCACTTTCGGGCTGCCGTCTTCTTCCGGCTGTGCAAACCCACTGCGGTTAACCAGGAAGTCGACCAGATAATCGCGGATTTTGTGATGGGCCGGATTCTGGAAAATGGTTGCCCGGGAGCGTGGGTGCGGCAGGTTTACCTTCACACTCTCGGCAATGCGGGCATTGGGGCCGTTCGACATCAGAAAAATGCGGTCAGACAGCAGAATGGCCTCATCTACATCGTGGGTGATCATGAACACGGTCTGGCGGGTTTCTTCCCAGATCTTCACCAGCTCGTCCTGAATCACGCCTCGGGTGAGCGCATCCAGTGCCCCGAATGGCTCGTCCAGTAGCAGCAGTTCAGGCTGGGTAGCAAAGGCGCGCGCGATGCTGACCCGCTGGCGCATGCCGCCAGACAACTGGGAGGGCTTGCGGTTCAGGGCGTGGTCCAGGCCGACCATCTTCAGGTAGCGTTCGCTGTGCTCACGCACCTCATCTTTGGACCATTGTGGCCAGCGGGCCTTCACCGCAAAAATGATGTTGTTCAGGGACGTCTTCCACGGCAGCAGGCTGTAGTTCTGGAATACCACACCGCGCTCCAGGCCCGGGCCTTTTATTTCCTTGCCGTTCATCACCACGTTACCGGAGCTGGCTTCATCCAGGCCCGCCAACACGTTCAGGATGGTGGATTTGCCACAGCCGGAGTGGCCGATAATGCACACAAACTCGCCTTTCTCCAGGGCAAAGCGAACGTCTTCGAACACCGTCAGATCACCGCCCTGACCATCAGGGTACACCTTCGACAGGCCGTCGACTTCCAGGAATGACTTACTCATAACAATTCTCCAGTCGGAGGGTTCTGGCGGGCGCCGTTTTGCGGCCGCCAGGCCCACTCATTCTTTGTATTCAACCAGCTTCTGGGCCTTACCCAGAGCCAGATCGAGCAGCATGCCCACCACCCCGATCATCAGGATAGAGAAGATCACACTGGCCAGATCCAGATTGTTCCATTCGTTCCACACGTAGTAGCCGATGCCGGTGCCACCGACGAGCATTTCCGCGGCCACAATCACCAGCCAGGCAATGCCGATGGAGATGCGCATACCGGTCAGAATGGTCGGCGCGGCCGCCGGCAGAATCACGGTGATGGCGGTCTGGAACGGGTTGAGTTCATGAGTGCGGGCCACATTGACCCAATCCTGGCGCACATTGGCCACGCCAAAGGCGGTGTTCAGCAACATCGGCCAGATCGAGCAGATGAAGATGACGAAGATGGCGGAGGCGTCCGAGTCCTGGATGATGAACAGGGCCAGCGGCATCCAGGCCAGCGGCGAGATCGGCCGCAGCACCTGGATGTAAGTGTTCAACGCCTTGTACATCAGCGGCGACATACCGATGACAAAGCCCAGTGGCAGCGCAATCGCCATGGCCGCCAGGTAACCGGTCAGCACTCGGTACACCGAATAGGCCAGCTGGATACCAATACCTTTGTCGTTGGCGCCAGCGTCGTAGAACGGGTTGGACAACTCGGCCCAGGCCACTTTCATCACCGCCGAGGGTGGCGGCACCCGGGATTCCTGCGCCGCAACTCCCATCAGCAACTCGTACTCCGAGGTGGCTGCCTGGGCTGCCGGGGGCTGGGTGGACAGTTCCCAGAGCCCTAGCAACACAATCAGGAGAGACACCGACAGCAAGGTCGCCCGAACATTCAGAGAAGCCATGCTCACAGTCTCCCGATGGCAAAACTGCGGGCGTACTCTTCCGGCGTTTCCGGATCGAAAGTCTTGCCCATGATGACGTGATTTTTGTAGGTCTTGTCCGGCGCCGGATAGCCCATTTCTTCCATGAGCTTGCCGGTTTCACCCGCCAGATAGACCTGTTCGGCGATACCCTTGTAATCCACGTCGCCTTCGATATAGCCCCAGCGTTTCATCTGGGTGAGAATCCACACACCCATGGAATGCCAGGGGAATGGATCAAAATCAATGCGGTTCGGCACGTCTTTGACCTCACCCAGGCCATCGGCGTAGCGGCCGGTCAGCACTTGCTGAATGACCGGTACCGGCTGGTTCAGGTAATTTCTCGGCGCAATGGCCTCGGCAATTTCCTTGCGGTTACCCGGCTCGTTGGAATACTGGGTTGCATCAATGATGGCGCGCAGCAACGCGCCGTAGGTGTTCGGATTCTGGGTGGCGAATTTCTGACTGCAAGCGAACGCACAACAAGGGTGGCCGTCCCAGATATCTTTGGTGAGCATGTGAATGAAGCCGACCTTTTCCCACACCGCCCGTTGGTTGAAGGGGTCTGGCGACAAGTAGCCGTCCAGATTTCCGGCGCGCAGGTTGGCCACCATCTCGGGTGGTGGAACCACCCGGATCTGCACGTCTTTGTCTGGGTCGATACCGTGTTCGGCCAGGTAATAGCGCAGCAGGAAGTTGTGCATGGAGTATTCGAATGGCACCCCGAACTTGAAGCCCTTCCACTGCTTGGGATCGCGCTTGTTCATATGGTCCACGTGCAGCACGATGGCCTGGCCATTGATGTTCTCAATGGCGGGCATGATGAACGGCTCCGGTGTGGAGCCTGCGCCCATGGTCATCGCCAGGGGCATGGGGGTAAGCATGTGCGCGGCGTCGTATTCGCCAGCCAGCGACTTGTCCCGGGCCACCGCCCAGCCAGCGGTTTTGGTGACCGTCACATCCAGGCCGTAGCGTTCATAGAAACCCAGGGGATGCGCCATGATGATGGGCGTGGCGCAGGTAATCGGCACGAAGCCAACATTCAGTCTGGTTTTCTCCAGCTTGCCCAAGGACGCCTTCACCGCTGCTTTGGCTTGTTCCATGGGAAACACAGAACCAATAAGCGCAGCGGCTGTGCCCGCCCCCATCATTTTCATAAAACTGCGACGGCTATGGTCGTTATGGCCGAACACCGAGCGCACCACGGCGCTTTCGATGGCCCGATCCATCATCGCTTCCGAATCCATCGCGGCGGCAGAGGCCGGGCCATCCTGACTGGCTGACTGGCGAAGATTCAGCGACACCGACGGTGTCTCTTCTGCGGGTTTACACTCCGGGCAACCACAGGTTTTCGCGTGAATCAGTGACTGGTCGCCATCAAACGGGTTACCAAGGCTTTTTGTCGTCATGGGGCACTCTCCCTACTCGCAGATAGTTTTTGCACTCTTGTGGTGCAACAAAGATTCAGCTTTGGCCCGGACCGGTGGAGAGCCAAGGCCACTTGCTCACTCTGAGAGGGTTATTGCGCGGTTCGTGCCAACTCGCCAAATATCTTTATCTGATTGTTTATCAACGATTTTAATCAAACCTCTAACAACCATAAACACTACGGAATTTCGTAATTTACGATTTTTCGTAGTGTTTGCTCCGATTTTTCGTAGTTGGCACAAGGTTTGTTTAGTGTTCTGTCATCACCACACCGGACGCCCACCATGACCCACGCTGATGCCACTAACGCCTGTCACTGGGTTGACCACCTGCCCGAAGCCGTCCTGCTGGTTGACGCCGGCCAGGA
>JAWOAO010000259.1:0-10852 GCA_046498485.1 Marinobacter sp.
GCGGTGCCGCTCACTACGCCGCCTGCATCTCGGCCATCAAACAGCGCACCCCAGAAGTCGCGGTCGAAGCCCTGACCCCGGATTTTGACGCGGTGATGAGCGATGTCGAGAAAGTGCTGGATTCCGGCCTCGACGTTTTCGCCCAGAATGTGGAAACCGTCGAACGCCTGACCGGCAAAGTGCGGGATCCCCGCGCCGGTTATGAAAAAACCCTGAGCGTGCTGGCCCACGCCAAGCAGTACCGCCCCGATGTGCTCACCAAAACCAGCCTGATGCTGGGCCTGGGCGAAACTGAAGCGGAAGTTCTGAAAACCATGGACGACCTGCGCGCCATCGGTGTCGACATCCTGACCCTGGGCCAGTACCTGCGGCCCACCCCGAACCATCTGGCGGTGGAGCGCTACGTTACCCCGGACGAGTTCAATCGCTACCGTGAACTCGGTCTGGAGAAAGGCTTTATGGAAGTACCGTCCGGCCCCATGGTGCGCTCCAGCTACCGGGCCGACCGGGTGTTCGACCAAAACAATCTGGGCCTGGCCGTGCCCCAGGTACCCCAGCCAACCGACGCCGTGCAGATTCCGGTCAAGGCCATCGACTGAGCTGATCACAGAAAGCCGGGGCAAAGGTCACAGTCTGACGGGGTTTGTGGCACACTCTGCCATCTTTTTGGTAGCAGAGTAGTCATTCATGAACCGCCTTGGCGCCCTTTACGATCGTTTTATACTCCCCCACCCCTGGATTGTACTGATTTTGTTCGGGGTCCTGCTGGCGGTGGCCGCCCTTCGATTTGATCAGTTCCGGCTGGACGCCTCGGCCGAATCCCTGGTACTGGAGAACGATCGTTCACTGGAGCAGTACCGCCAGGTTAACCGTGTGTTCACCACCTCCGATGATTTTCTTGTGGTCACCTACACCCCGCACGAGGAACTGTTCACCGAAACCGAACTGGGCCACTTCCGGTCACTGCGGGACAAGCTGGCTGCGCTGGCCGCCGTCGGCTCAACCAACAGCATTCTGAGCGTGCCGCTGCTGCACAGTCCGGATCTGACACTGGATACCGTAGACAGCGAAATCAGGACCCTGGATAACGACGAGGTAGCGCCAGACACGGCGCGCCAGGCGCTGCTGAACAACCCCATGTACCCGAATCTGCTGATCAGCGAAGATGCCGGTACCACTGCGATCCAGGTCAACCTGCCAACGCCCGGGCGCTATTTCGAATTACTGAACCAGCGCGATGCCCTGAGAGACCAGGTCAGTGCCGGCACTGCCGGCGCCGATCAGCAACGGCAGCTGGAGCGGGTCAGCCAGGACTTTATCCGCTACACCGAAGCCCTCGGCAAAGAGCGGGATGCCACCATCGGTGAAGTGCGGGCCATTCTCGACGATTATCGGGATCGCGCGACCATTCACCTGGGCGGCGTGCCCATGATCGTGTCCGACATGATCCGCTTTATCCAGAACGATCTGTCAACGTTCGGGCTGGGTGTGCTCGCCTTTCTGCTGCTGACTCTGGCCATCATCTTCCGGCAATGGCGCTGGGTGCTGGTGCCGCTGCTGTGCTGCGGCTTCACGGTGTGGCTGATGATCGGGTTTCTGGGCTGGGCCCAGTGGCCGGTCACTGTAATCTCGTCCAACTTCGTCTCCCTGCTGTTGATCATGACCCTGTCGCTCACCATTCACCTGATTGTGCGTTACCGCGAGTTCCAGCATGACCAGCCACAGGCAGAATCCCGGGATATCCTGCGCCGCACCCTCATGGCCATGGTCAAACCCTGTTTCTACATGGCCATCACCACCATCGTAGCCTTCGGGTCTTTGACCTTCAGCGGCATCCGACCGGTCATCGACTTTGGCTGGATGATGACCCTGGGGCTGGCCGTCGCCTTCCTGATGACCTTTCTGATCTTCCCGGCTCTGCTCAGCTTGTTGCCGCCGCCCGTGGACCGGCGGGTGAGCTCTGACCGCATTCCCTTTACCGACGTCTTCGCCCGCTTTACCGAACACTTCGGCGGCACGGTGCTGGTAGGCTCAGGCGTGATCGCCGTGCTGTGCGTGATCGGCCTGAGCCGGCTGACTGTGGAAAACAGCTTTATCGATTATTTCAAAGCCTCCACCGAAATCCATCAGGGCATGGTCGTCATTGATAACCGCCTCGGCGGCACCTCACCGCTGGATGTGGTGATTACCGATGAACCGGCTCCGGACAACGTTAACGATGACCCCTTCGCCAGCGACTGCGACCCGTTTGTCGAGGATTGCGACGAACAGGAATACCGGGACACCTGGTACACCTACCAAAAAATGCGCCAGCTCAGTGAGGTGCACGACTACCTGCACAGCCTGCCGGAAACCGGCAAGGTGCTGTCGATCAGCACCACCCTGGATCTGTTAGCCCAGATTAACGGCGGCACTCCGCTGAATGCCCTGGAACTGGCCTTTGTACCGGCGGCCGTGCCGGAGGATCTGCAGGACATTCTGCTCAGCCCGTACATTTCGGAACAACACCAGCAGGCCCGACTCAGCATCCGGATTCTGGAAACCATGCCGGACCTGCGCCGGCAGGAGTTGCTGGACCGCATCCGCACGCACCTGACCACCGAGCTCGGTTACGATAACGACCGCATCCAGCTGTCCGGCATGACCGTGATGTACAACAACATGCTGCAAAGCCTGTTCGACTCGCAGATCAAAACCATCGGTGTGGTGTTTGGCGCCATTCTGGTGATGTTCCTGATTCTGTTCCGCTCGATAAAACTGGCCCTGATCGGCATGGCCCCGAACCTGATTGCCGCCGGCTCTGTGCTGGGCCTGATGGGCTGGCTGGGCATTCCGCTGGACATGATGACCATCACCGTCGCCGCCATCACCGTGGGCATCGCGGTGGACGACACCATCCACTACCTGCACCGGTTCAAAACCGAGTTCGCACAAGATGGCGACTACCTGGCCACCATGCACCGCTGTCACCGCAGCATCGGTCAGGCCATGTTCTTTACCTCGCTGACCATCATCTCCGGATTCTCGATTCTGGTATTGTCGAACTTTATTCCGACCATCTACTTTGGCCTGTTCACCGGTTTTGCCATGTTCATGGCGTTGCTGGGCGCTCTCACGCTGCTGCCAAGGCTGATCATTCTGACCAGGCCCTTCCCTGCCCCATAGCAAAAAACCCCGCCGGAGCGTCGCTCGGGCGGGGTTGTGATCACCATCGGATCAGGTCTTGCCTGGCTCCGGATCGTCCGGGGCACCAATCATCTCGTCATGCTCTGCCATATCCCACGGCAGTTTGCCTGGCGAGATGTCCAGGAAGTGCAGATAGTTTTCAAACTGATCCAGAATATCCTTGATGATATCGTTCTCATCGTAGCCATAGATATCATAGGCACGGCCACCACGGCGCAGGTACACCTCAGCCCGGTAGCAGGCCTCCGGCTGGTTCGGATCCCGCTTCAGTTCGCTGTACACAAACCCGGGCATCGCTTGCTCGGTCAGCCGGATGTCGTATACGAAATCCACGTGATGCTCACGATGCACCAGCAGGTGTGACCGCTCGTTTTCCGCATCGTACTCGGCGTAGGCCTTCCAGCCCCGATCCTTCAGCTCTTTCTCGACCTCACGCATGGCCTTCATCACGGTATTCTTGATGTACATTTCCACCTGGCGCCGGCCCGGGAATTCGACCATGGCCGCCAGGCGATGCTTCCATTGCGAGCCCGTCATGTGCCGGCTACTCATCATGTGCGCCTGCAGGCTGGTTTCACGGTGCCCCTCAATAACCAGCGCGCGCCACATCCCGACTGCGGCAATCAGCATGATGATGGCAAACGGCAAGGCGCTGGCAATGGTCATGGTCTGCAGCGCGCTCAGGCCACCGGCCAGCAACAGCACCGCCGCCACGGCACCTTCCAGTACCGCCCAGAATACCCGCTGCCAGGCCGGGGTGTTGATCACGCCGCCGGACGCCAGCGAGTCAATCACCAGTGAGCCGGAGTCGGACGAGGTCACGAAGAAGGTGATAATCAGCAGCACCGTGATCAGCGAAATAAAGAACGACCAGGGCAACTGCTCAAACAGCTGGAACAGAGCCACCGCATGGTCTGCCTGAACGTCAGCAATCAACGTATCCAGCCCCTGATTCATGATCAGGTGCAAGGCGGTGTCGCCGAACACCGAGAACCACAGGAAGGTGAATATGGTGGGCACCAGCATTACCCCGATCACAAACTGACGGATGGTACGACCCCGGCTGATCTTGGCGATAAACATACCGACAAACGGCGCCCAGGCGATGGTCCAGCCGAAAATGAACAGCGTCCAGTTACCGATCCAGTCACTGCGGCTATAAGCCTGCAGGTTAAAGGTACGCTCCACGATACCGCTGACATAACTGCCGGTGTTCTGCAGGAAGGTTTCCAGAATGTGAATGGTCGGGCCGACAATAAACACAAACAGCATCAGGGCAATGGCCAGAGCCATGTTGACAATGGACAGGCGCTTTACCCCTTTGTCCATACCTGCCACCACCGACACCGTCGCCGCTGCGGTAATCACGGCAATGGCAATAATCTGCACCGTGGTACTGATGGGCACCGCAGGCCAGAGATAATTAATGCCCGCGTTGATCTGGGTCACCGACAAACCCAGTGTGGTGGCAATACCGAACATGGTGCCAAGAATGGCAAACACATCCACCGCGTGGCCGATAGGTCCGTAAATCTTCTCGCCGATCAACGGATAGAGGGCCGAACGGATGGACATTGGAAGCCCGTGGCGAAAGGAAAAATACGCCAGCACCAGCCCGACCAGGCCGTAAATAGCCCAGATATGAAAGCCCCAGTGGAAGAAGGCGATCTGCATGGCCTGCTTGGCCGCATCCACCGTTTCAGCGGCGCCGGCAGGGGGCGACGCAAAGTGCAGTACCGGTTCGGCCACGCCAAAAAACAAAAGCGCAATACCGTAACCCGCCGAAAACAACATGGCGAACCATTCCGGGAAGGAATACTGGGCCTCGGCATGATCAGGACCCAGCTTGATATTGCCCCACTTGGAGGCACCCACCCCGACGATAAACACCAGGAAAATCGCCACCGACAGCATGTAGAACCAACCGAAGGTTTCGGTGATCCAGATCAGGGTCGTGCTGAACACTTCCCCCGCCAGCGCGGGATTGCTGATGGTTCCCACCACCAGCAGCAGGGCGATGGCCACCGCAGGAATAAACACCGGAATTAGAATGGTCGACCGGATAGCTTTCTTGTCTGAAGCCATAGACTGAATCCCTGTTGTTGACGAATTTGTGTGCTCAGGCACTCACTACAGGAGAACAAGTACGATCTGGATCCATAGACACCCAGATAAGCACGTTCACAGAACTTGCAAAGCAGCAGCGGGTTAAAGGCCGGGCAGAGGATGGCGCGAGTTCAGGGCAAAACAAATAACGAAGGGCACCAACTACCTGCCTGACGCGAGCCGCATTGCGCGCCCTCGCATCAGGCAGTGGCGATGGCCGAATTACTGGCCAGGCTGCATCATCTGCTGCCGTTGCTGCATCTGACGCTGCATTTCCTGCATCTGGCGCTCCAGCTCGTCACGCTGGGCAGCCGTGAACACGGCATCCACACGGGCCTGCATCAGTGCCGACAAAGCAGCAATTTCACCGGTCACCTCACCCAGTTTTTCGGCGTTCTCGCGGATGGCGGATTCGCTGTAGTCTGCCTTGATCTCGGCCTGCAATGACTGCTGGAGGCTCTGGGCGCTCTGGCGCAGCTCACCGATCTCACCTTCCATTTCGCTGATGATGCCGCGAATTTCACTTTGCTGGGTGTCGGACAGCCCCACCATCTCAGCCAACTGCGCCACCTGATCAGGCTGGCCACCGGGTGCCGCCTGCTGGGCGAAAACGGGCATTGAAAGGCTGAAGGCGACCAGGGCGGAACCGATTATCTTTACAAGCTTCATAGAATTCTCCAGGTTACCGGCAGCCACGCTTTCAACCGCCGGATTACGTTGCGTTAAGTGTTCAGGACCGTACAGCCTAAAACATTCCGAGGGCAATTTTCACCCTGATCTCCCTTCTTTTTATACATGCTTACCGCAAAAAATCCGTCTTCCCGCGGCACACGCGGGCCGGAGGCTATATGAAAACTTGGTCATTCCCCTGCATAATGGCGCCTTCAAACAGCGAACGGAGCACACATCATGGCCATTAACTGGTTTCCCGGGCATATGCACAAGGCCCGCAAGGAGATCAAAAAAGTCATGCCTCAGATGGATTTGATCATCGAGGTGGTCGATGCCCGCATTCCGTTCAGTAGCGAAAATCCGCTGGTGCCCTCGTTGCGAGGTGATACACCGCTGATCAAGGTTCTGAACAAACGAGACCTGGCAGATCCTGTGATTACCGCGCAGTGGCTCAAGTGGCTTGAGCAGGAGCGCGGTGTCCGCGCCATTACCCTGACTCACAACCAGCGCCCGGAAGCCCTGGGCATTCTCAAGCTGGCCGCGGAACTGACTCCTGGCCATGACCGGCAAAAAAGCGCGCTCCGGGTGATGATCCTCGGCATCCCCAATGTTGGCAAGTCGACCCTGATCAACACCCTGGCCGGGCGACCGGCGGCGAAAACCGGAAACGAGCCGGCGGTCACCCGGGCCCAACAAGCCATCAAACTTCCGGATAACATCCTGCTGTACGATACTCCGGGCTTTCTGTGGCCCAAACTGTCCCCGGAAGCGTGCGGCTATCGCCTGGCGATTACCGGTGCCATTCGCAGCGCCGTGCTGGACTTTGAAGATGTGGCGATGTTCGAGGCGGATTATCTGATCCGCCATTATCCGGAGCTGGTCATGACCCGATACGGACTCGATCAGCAACCCGCCGATGGTCTGGCCCTGATGGATGCGATAGCGGAAAAACGGAAATTCTTCCGCCGCGGAGGCGTCCCGGACCTTCATAAGGTGTCAGAGATACTGTTGAACGAGCTCAGAGCCGGCATCCTTGGCCGGGTATCACTGGAAACCCCGGACATGGTGGAGAAAGAGCTGCAGGAGGCAAGAGTCCGGGAACAGGCACAGGCGGCCGAAAAACTCGCCCGCACAGAGCAATGGAAGAAAAAAACACCCTGAGCGACCGCAACAACCGGGCTCGTTGCCGGACAGCCCAGAACCCGGCACTATTCCGAAAAGCTACGCATAATGCTATATTTTTTTGCTATACTTGACATCGATCACGCGGCTGTGTGATTTGGCACGTACCAAAGCGGATGATTTGTTAACTATGGCCCAGGCAATACAACTTCACCAGGCATCCCCCCTCAAGGCCTCATGTAACCAGTGCAGCCTGAGCAACCTCTGCCTCCCTCTTGCCATTGAGGAAAACGATCTGGACCGGCTGGAAGACATCGTCCAGCAGGGCCGGATCTACAACCGTGGCGAGCACATTTTTGATCAGAGCACGCCGTTCAAATCCTGTTTTGCGGTGAAGAGCGGTTCCGTCAAGACCTCCATCATTACCGAGAATGGTGAAGAGCAGGTCACCGGCTTCTTCATGCCCGGCGAACTGGTGGGTCTGGACAGCATGAGCGGTGAGAACTACGCCTGTACGGCCAAGGTGCTGGAACGCACCAGCGTTTGCGAATTTCCAATCAACAAACTGGAAGAATTAACCGGCAAACTGCCTGAGCTGCAGCACCACATGTACCGCCTGATGAGCCAGGAAATCCAGAACAGTCACCAACTGGCCATGCTGCTGAGCAAGAATACCGCGGAAGAGCGTATCGCGGCCCTTCTGCTGTCGCTCTCCAGCCGGTTCCTGCGCCGCAGAATGTCGCCCACCAACTTTAGTTTGCCCATGGCAAGGAACGACATTGCCAATTTCCTCGGCCTGGCCGTGGAAACGGTCAGCCGGGTCTTCACCCGCTTTCAGAATCAGGGCATCATCCGGGCGCGGGGCCGTGAAGTGGAACTGCTCGATGTCGACGCCTTGCAGATGGTCACCCGGGATCTCGCAAGACAAGGCGGGCGGTAAGGCTCACCCGGCGAGCTTCAGGAGTTTGCCGGTTCTTTGTCCTGCGCAACCTGCGTTTTCAGTAACGCCACCTCCTCTGATAGCCAGGTTCGCCACGGCAACTGTTTGATACCAAAAGTATTCCTGATCTTACTGCAGGCCATCGTTGTATTCACCGGCTCCAGATGGCCCCACTCCGGCACCTTGTCCACAATCCGTATTCCCTCGGGTATACCGGGCAGGCCGGTAATCGCCAGGCCAAGCTCGTACAGATTGATTTCTTCAGCGCCCGCATACTGGTAGGTTCCCCAGGCTTCGGCGCCGCAATCCACCTGCAAGACAATGGCCGTTATCACGCGAGCCAGATCCTGCACCGCCACCGGCTGCCCCCGACAGCGTCCGGGCAGAAACAGGTCGTCGCTGGCCATCGTGCTCTTCTGAACTTTCTGAACGAAACGGGCAAGGCTCCAGCCGGTTCGGAGAATGATGTGCATCGGTAACACGGTGCGCAGCGCCTGCTCGCACTCCCACTGCCAGCGCCCGAGCTCATTCATCGGTTGTCCCGGGTTGGATGCGATGTACGCAGACTGTTTTCGGCCATCAAAAACGTAACAGGAGGACAGCTGCAGCAGCGCCATTTGCTTATCCCGGGCATACTCAGCCAACGCCAGTGGTAACGAAAAGGCGGCCTGGTGCGTTGCTTCCCGATTGTGTTCGGCGTTTTCCGGGTCGGCCAGCCACAGGGCATCAACAATGAGATCGGTATCGTCAGGAATCCAGCTTGCCAGCGCATCCAGATCGACATTGGCCGGATCGCTTATCAGCAGCGGGCTGACCTGCAGATGGGTTGTTCGCAACCGCTCCAGAAGCACCTTGCCCAGCGGGCCATAGTCATGAACGACAAGTACATGCACGTTGAATCATTGCCTCCGGAATATCACTGATAGGACGAGCATACAACTAACTCCAGACTCTGGGTACCCGGGCGGTAACGCCGGTCAGCAGCTGGTAACCGATGGTGCCGGCGCAAGCCGCCACTTCATCGACACTGACCGTCGCCCCCCACAGCTCTACCGCATCGCCTTCCCGGGCGGCTGGCGCCGTGGTCAGATCCACCGCCAGCATATCCATCGACACCCGCCCCAACAGCCGAACCCGCGTACCGGCAATCGCCGCGGGGGTGCCGGTGCCGGCATGGCGCGGGTAGCCATCGCCGTAACCAATGGCCACCATGCCCATGCGGGTGTCTTGATCCGCCACCCAGGTCGCGCCATAACCAATCGACTCACCGGCGCGCACCTTACGGGTACTGATCAACGGCGCTTGTAGCGTCATCACCGGGCGCAAACCCAGCTCAGGGCCGGTCCTGCCGAGCATCGGCGAGGCCCCGTACAACATGATGCCGGGCCGGCTCCAGTCATAAAGCGGCTGATCGGGGCGAAAATGGGCTGCAGAATTACCAACGCTGCGCATCAGGTCCGGCCAGGGCGCCGTCGCCGCTTCAAAACACCGGGTTTGCGCTGTCGTCATCGGGCTGTCGAGGTCATCGGCGCAGGCAAAGTGCGTGACAAACCCGACCAGCTGATGTTTCTGTCCTGCCGCTTCCAGGGTGGCCATTACACTCTGAAGCTCTTCAGGACGAAAGCCTAACCGGTTCATTCCGGTGTTCACCTTCAACCAGAACGTTGGCACCGGACCTTTGGCGAGCCACGCCACTTGCTGATGACAATGCACCACCGGCTCAAAGCCGTACTCGGCGCAGACACTGACGTCCGACTCGGCATGAACGCCCTGTAGCAACACCACCGGCTGTTTAAGACCGCTGTCACGGATAGCGAGCGCCTCTTCAATACAGGCGACGGCGTATTTGCCAGCGTCCTGCGCCAGCGCGCTGGCGACCGCTGCAATACCATGACCATAACCGTCAGCCTTGATCACGGCCATGACCCGGGCACTACCGGCCTTCTCACAGGCGAGCCGATAGTTGAACCTGAGCGCGTCAAGATCGATACGGGCGACCGTGCTGCGCGACATTAATACTCCCCACCGTAATCACCGTAATTGCCGTGCGCCAAATCCTCGAACTTGGTGTACTTACCGATAAACGCCAGGCGGATGGTGCCGATAGGGCCATTTCGCTGCTTACCGATAATGATTTCGGCAATGCCCTTGTCCTGGGTATCTTCGTTGTAAACCTCATCGCGGTAGACGAACATGATGACATCCGCATCCTGCTCGATCGCACCGGACTCCCGCAGATCCGAGTTGATCGGCCGTTTGTTGGGCCGCTGCTCCAGACTCCGGTTGAGCTGTGAGAGCGCCACCACCGGACAACTCAGCTCCTTTGCCAGGCCTTTGAGGGACCGCGAAATTTCGGAAATCTCTGCCGTCCGGCCTTCGGAGTTGCCTGGCACCCGCATCAGCTGCAGGTAGTCGACCATGATCAGACCAATTTTACCGTCATTTTCCCGGGCAATCCGCCGCGCCCGCGAACGCATTTCGGTGGGACTCAGGCCGGGGGTGTCATCAATGTACAGCGGCTTGTCTTTGAGCAGACTCACCGCAGAGGTCAGACGCGGCCAGTCGTCCTCGTCAAGTTTACCGCTGCGCACCTTGGTCTGATCGATACGCCCCAGCGATGACAACATACGCATCGCCAGCGCATCTGCCGGCATTTCCATACTGAACACCAGGATCGGTGTGCTGGTGCTGATCAGGGCGTTTTCAACGATGTTCATGGCAAAGGTGGTCTTACCCATCGAGGGCCGCCCTGCCACGATAATCAAATCGGACGGCTGCATGCCTGAAGTCTGGTCATCCAGATCTCTGAAGCCGGTCGTCAGGCCC
>JAWOAO010000298.1:0-3184 GCA_046498485.1 Marinobacter sp.
CCAAGAAACCGTCGTCGTGGAACCATAACGGCAAATCAGCAGAGACGGCAACCTAAAGAGTGCTTGACCCGCGTGATCTTCAGGATGCAGGCCCAAGCCATCGGGCCAGACTGGAACAAATCATCGAGCGGAGTTCCGGAAAGTACGGGTACCGAAGTCCGCCGGGCCTTGACCGGCGGACTTGGCACCACCACCCGGGGATTCCTGCATGTCGTGAGGCATTGCGGATTCCTATGTCAGGGTTCTGTTAATCGTCATTGATTTCGCCTAATACGGTGTCATCCTTGTCACCTCGTTTGTCGGTTTTACCCTTGTTCCTGGTATTTTCGTCGTCGGTCACCTTATCGGAATCCTCCCGGGACTCTCCCTTCTCCTCGTCTGCACTATTTTTCGCATTATCTTTATCAGGATTCTTATTCATGGTCTGGTCTCCAGATGACGGTTCTGTTTGGACTCGGCCCGCTGCGCTGAACTCAGTCAGACAAAAGCCAAGGGGGCCAAGATAGTTGAAGATTGAGGTTCGGTCGGTGCGGTGTCTAACTTAGTGAGTGTTCGTTATCGCACAGACAGCCCTGGTTGGCGGCACGAAAATCAGTATTGGCTGCGGGTTAGCAAGGAGCAATAACCATCAAAGCGTTCAGGTTTTCGGCACGGACACGGAATGAGCTGCGCCACGACCGGGATACCGAGTTATTACGCGCGGAGCTGTTCAGTATTGAGCAGATCAAGCGTCATGCGGTCACGCTGGCGAATCAGCATCGAATCGATTCGCGCCCGGGCGCGGACAAGTTGCTGAAACGGCTGGCGGACAATGAGCGTGTTCTGCTGGCGGCCTACGACGTTGTTACGGCGGCCGCAACGACAGGACAACGTATTGTGCCAACCGAGGCCTGGCTGCTCGACAACTTTTATCTGATCGAGCAGCAGATCGGCCTGGCACGCCGACATCTCCCGCACGGATACAGCCGGCAGTTGCCGCGTCTGGCCAATGGCCCCTCAGCCGGCTTCCCCCGCATTTACGATCTGGCGCTGGAATTGATCTCCCATATGGACGGCCGCGTCGACAACGACAATGCCACTCAGTTCGTCGCCGCCTACCAGACTGCAGAACCTCTGAAACTGGGCGAATTATGGGCCTTCCCCATCATGCTGCAACTGGCGCTCCTGGAAAACCTGCGCCGGGTCGGTGTGCGTATTGCCCAACGGCGCGAGGAACGCGATGCGGCCATCAGGTGGGCGGATCGTATGCATGCCACCGCCGAGAGCGACCCAAAACTGTTGATCCAGTTGCTGGCTGAGTTTGCCCATGCCGATGTGCCACTGACCGCGCCGTTTGTGGAGAAGTTTTACGACCGGCTTCAGGCGCAGGGGCCTGCCATGGCCTTCGTGCAAACCTGGGTCGAGCAGACATTGCTCGAACAGGGTGTGACCGCAACCAAGCTTTCGGAGGCGGCCGGGCGGACCGACGCGGCCAACCAGATTTCCATCGCCAACAGCATCGGCAGCCTGCGTTTCATCGGCACCATGGACTGGAAGCATTACGTCGAGTCACTCAGTGTTGTCGAACAGACCTTGAGCGACGACCCGGCAGGCACCCACGCCGGTCAGGACTTCGCAACCCGTGACTTGTATCGGCATGTCGTTGAGGACGTGGCGCGGGGCAGTGCCTGTGGCGAAATGGCGGTAGCACGCGAAGCCATTGTTCTCGCCCGGGCGGCTGCCGAAAAACAGGGCCGGCACGACCGCCGCGCGCATGTCGGCTACTACCTGATTGGCCAGGGTCGAGCGTGTCTGGAACAGGCTGTCGGCTGCCACCCAACGTTGGCAACCCGCATAAAACGGGCGAGCCGACCTGCCCGCCTGCACCTGTATCTTGGCCCGATCCTGTTACTGACGCTGCTGATAACGGCAGGCATGCTGTACGCGCTTGATGGAGTCGCCCCGCAGGACTGGCGTTACTGGTTTTTTGCGATCAGCGGGATGGTGGGCACCTCGGCACTGGCCGTTGCGCTGGTTAATCTGGCGGTCACGCTGTTGGTGCCACCGCGGGCGTTGCCACGACTGGACTTCTCACAGGGCATTCCCAACGAACACCGGAGCATGGTGATTGTCCCCACCTTGCTGAGCAGTCGGCAGGAAATCGATAACCTTCTCGAAGCCCTGGAGATACGCTATCTCGGCAATCGCGACCGCAATCTGTACTTTGCCCTGCTGACGGATTTTCGCGACGCCCCCGCGCAAACGCTGCCGGAAGACGCCGCCTTGCTCGCCCATGCCCGCGCTGGCGTCGAGGCACTCAACGAAACCTACCAGGACGATCGCCCCTGCGTCTTTTATCTTTTTCACCGCCCGCGGTTGTGGAATCCGTTCGAGCGGGTGTGGATGGGCTATGAGCGCAAACGCGGCAAGCTTGAGCAGTTTAACGCCCGGCTCCGGGGTGAGGCGCCCACGGCCTTTTCGGACATCGTCGGCGATCAGTCCATCCTTGGATCAATCCGGTACGTCATCACCCTGGATACCGATACCCAACTGCCGCGTGATGCAGCACGCGCCCTGGTCGGCAACCTGGCGCACCCACTCAACCGGCCGGTCTACGACGCCGCCAAGGGACGCATCGTCGAAGGCTACGCCATTCTGCAACCACGCGCCTCCATCAGCCTGACCAGTGCCGGCCAGTCACGCTTTACCAAACTGTTCGCGGGTGATGCCGGCCTTGACCCTTACACGCGCGAGGTGTCGGATGTCTACCAGGATGTCTTCGGCGAAGGCTCGTTCATCGGCAAGGGCATCTACGACGTCGATGCGTTTCGTCAGGCCCTGGCCGGACGCTTTCCGGAGAATCTCATCCTCAGTCACGACCTGCTGGAAAGCGGCTACGCGCGCTCGGCCCTGGTGACCGACGTCGACCTCATCGAAGAGCAGCCGGCCAGCATCGCCATCGATTCCAGCCGGCGCCACCGCTGGATACGCGGTGACTGGCAGCTTGCTGGCTGGCTGCTGCCGCGCATACCGGGGCCGCCCGGCGTGGGGGGTGACCGGTCCAGGCGCCAGGCGAATCCACTATCGGCGCTGTCACTGTGGAAGATTTTCGACAACCTGCGGCGCAGCCTGGTGGCGCCGGCGCTGCTTGCCGTGCTGGCGGGAGGCTGGCTTGCTGGCCAACAGCCCGCGTGGTCCTGGACTC
>JAWOAO010000068.1:0-4748 GCA_046498485.1 Marinobacter sp.
GAAATGCAGACCCGGTTTATGGTAACCGCCGGGACCGTATCCGGGATGCCGGCCAGAAGCGCGGAAAGTTTACGGCATGTCTGAGAATTTCGGCTATTCCCACTGCACCCGGCCAGGCCAGGCCAGGCTCGGCACCGTGGGCATGACCAACCCGGGGGTTACCCATCGCATCGGAGAGGGCGGTGAGGTGCAGGTGAGAAGCCCCGGGCAGATGCTCGGTTATTACAAGAATGAGGCAAAAACCCGGGAAGATATGACCGACGATGGCTTTCTCAAAACCGGGGATATGGGCGAGATTGATCAGGATGGCTGCCTGCGCATTACCGGCCGGGTGAAGGATCTGTTCAAAACCTCCAAAGGCAAGTACGTGGTGCCGGTGCCCATCGAAAACCGGTTTAATCATCCAAAAGCCGAAGTGGTGTGTGTGGCTGGAGCTAACCAGGCCCAGCCCTGCCTGATGCTTCTGTTGTCAGAAGAAGCGCGGGGAGAGCTGGATCGGGGCGCTGACCGTGGTGAACTGGAGCGGGAACTGACCCGGGCGCTGGACGCCGTCAATGCGGACAGTGAATCGCACGAGAAAGTCGCCTTTGTGGTCGTGGTCAAAGAGCCCTGGACCATGGAAAATGGCATGTTAACGCCGACCATGAAGATCAAGCGGAACGTTATTGAGGATTTCTACAACCAGAAAATGGACAGCTGGTTTGAGCAAAAGCGAAAGGTTATCTGGGAATTCTGAGCAAAACGGGCTAGCAAAAAAAACGCCGACATGGAAACATGCCGGCGTTTTTTTGTGCTCTGGCGGTACTCGCCGAGCGGAAGTCTCAGTGACCACCCTGTACCTGAGGAAAATCCTGGGTTGCAGCCGCCGCTTTGCGATTGAGCAAGCGAATCTTGCGGCTGATAAAATGCATCCCCTGCTTGGCTGCAGCGCGAGTATACTGGCGCCTGACCTCAGTACTGTTGTGGAGGATACTGGACGGCAGCGGGTTTACGGTTGCGATATGGTTCTGAGTCATAGCGCCTTTCTCCTTCATCGGGTGGATTGATTAGCTATCTATCTTTAATTTAACGACTATTCTAGGGGTTCTTATTTGCAGTTTGAATACGTTAAAATCCGTACTCACGTTGCGAATATGCAGTAACTATGGACTGGGATTATCTTCGATACATAAGAGCTCTGGCAATAGGTGGAACGCTGGCGAAAGCCGGTGAATTGCTGGGCGTGCACCAAACCACTGTTTTACGACGACTTGATCAGATGGAGGAGTCGTTGGGGGTTCAGTTTTTCGAGCGTAACCGGGATGGATTACGGCTCACGCCGGTGGGTGAAATGGTGTTCCGTGAGGCCCAGAAACTGGCCATTGACGTGGAAAATCTCGAGCGCAAGCTGGTCGGCGACGATGCCGCGCCGGTCGGCAAGGTGAGGGTGGCCGCCGAAGACGCCATGATGAACGAACTGCTCAGCCCGATTCTGGCTGAGCTGTTACACGAGTATCCGGACATCGAGCTGGAAGTGCTGACCGACAATGACGTCGCCAACCTCAGCCACCGGGAAGCGGATCTGACGCTGCGGCCGGAGAACAAGCCCCAGGCAACGCTGGAAGGTGAGCGCATTGCCGCTGTTGAATCCGCGGTATACGGCGCCGCCAGATACTGCCGCCGCAACCGTGGTATGGATATCGAGAATCATCCGGAAGCTTGCACCTGGATTCTTCCGGATGAAAGCTTCAGCCACCTGGCGACAGGGCGTTGGTATCGCAAAAACCTCAAGAATGCGACGTCGGTGATTCGCTGTAACAGTTTGCAGTCCATGGCTGCGCTGGCGAAGTCCGGGGCCGGTCTCGCGGTCTTGCCCTGCTACCTTGGGGAGGCTGCAAAAGAGTTAAGGCGGCTATCAGAACCGCTTGAGGGTGAAAACGTGGACCTTTGGCTGCACGTGAATCAGGACACCCAGCAGACCGCCCGGGTGCGGATTGTGATGGAGTTTCTGGTGGAACGCCTGCAATCACTGGACTCCGTCATCGAAATCAGCAGTCCGCTGTGAGCCTAGCCGTCTGACCGGCAGAACGGCCAGAACTGATACCAGCGCCAGCACTGGAACTCTGCTTCGCATTCCTGCAACTGGTTGTGATAGCGGAAGGCACGGTTCTGAACCCGCTGGGCGAGATTCCGCACGGCGGGCTTCTGCTCAAAGGAGCGTCGTGCATAACCGCCCCGACCTTCATGGTAGGCCAGGTAGAGTTGCCTGGGTGCCGTCATCTCGATGCCCAGGTGCCGATTGCTGAGGTGGTTGTACCAGCCAACGAAATCCAGCGCGTACTTCATGTCGGTGCGCACGGTTGTCCAGCTGCCGTTATTGGCTACCAGGTATTCGCCCCAGGCCGGATTCAGCGCCTGGGCATAACCGAGAGCGGTTGACGGGCGCTTCCAGGGAATCAGCCCCCAGAGTTGGGTGCGGGGCGGCCGGGCATGGCTGCGGAAAGACGACTCGTAATAAACAAAGGCCAGCTGGGTGGCGATCGGTGTGCCCCATTTTTCCCGGGAAGCACGGGCGTAGTCGTACCACACCGTATGTTCGCGGAAAATGTCACAGAGGTTCTCCGGGTTGGCCGGAGGTTCGGGCGCCAGCAGGCTGAAACGGAGCGTCGCCCAGATTCCGAGGGTCAGCCCCAGTAAGGGCAGGCCGTACCAGCTCAGACGCGAACGCCACAGATTAAAACGCGGGTTGCGGATGTTTCGGCGTTTTCGGCGTTTTTTGTCAAGGATTCCTACCAAATTGTCATCTCCGGGCGCCCTGTGATGCTTGCCGGGGAGCCTGTTGCCGTGTCATAAACAAACCCGTTCCAGTAACCGGATAATAGTTAAATGAGACTGATCTCCCTAGTTAAACCTCTTTTAGTCAGCGGGCTGTTGCTGTCAGGCGCCGCTAACGCTTCATCCGACGCCCGCGCGGTGCTGACGGCGTCGCCGATCGATGACATTGTTGGTCAATATCCGGCGATGATGAGCCAGGGTATTCGGGATGGCCTCAGGCAAGGTGGCCAGGTTCCGCCCATGGTGGCAGACACCATCGGGTATGTGGTCAGCAACAGTTTCAGCGCAGAGGACATCAACAGCAAGATTGTTTCCAATCTGGAGGCGTCGCTGACCGGCAAGCAGTTGGATGAGGTCAATGCCTGGTATCAGACCCCGGTCGCTCAAAAGATAGCGCAGGCAGAGATCGCCGCTTCAGCGCCAGCGGCCTGGCCGGGGATGCGGAGTGGGGCAGATGAGCTGGCTTCCGCCAACAAGGGCACCGCCCGTGAGCAGTTGTTTGACCGTTTCGACCGAGCCTCCCGGGCCACTGAAAGCGCGGTCGACACCACCATCGCCGTGCAGTTGGGGCTTGCGACCGCCATGGCAGCGCTCAGTACCGATTCGGTTCACCATGAGCAGATTCGGCAGCGGCTGGAAGTCCAGCGACCGGCTCTGCAGGGCGTAGTAGGGCAGCAGGTCTACAACAGCTACCTGTTCACTTACCGGAATATCAGCCTTCAGGAGATGAATCTGTATCTGGACTTTCTGGAAGGCGACGCCGGGGAAAACTTTACCCGCGTAGTCACCGAGAGTATCCAGCAGGCGGTGACCGGGCCGATTGAAAATATCGGGACACAACTGGCCCGCTTCCTCAACCCGGGATCACCAGGCGGTCAGTAAACTGGTGCAGTTCCCGATAGACCTTCTCAGTCGGTGAATGCTCGGGTGTGTAAGATTTGTATAAAACCGGATTTCGGTCCAATCTTCCTGGTATATGCGAGTGGGGAGAATTGCTATGGATTTTAATGCCTATCAGAAAGCCTTGTCCTCGCAATTAAGGGGACTGGAGTGCCCGTTTCCGGAGCAGGAGCTTGCCCAGCGCCTGGTTCGCGTGCGTGACCACATGGCCCGGGAGGATTTCGGGGCACTGCTGTTGACCGACCCCTCTGATATTTTCTACCTGACCGGTTACAGCACCTTCGAGGTATCTGTGCACGTGGCCCTGTTAGTTACCCAGGAGGATCTCCTGCTGCAGGTGCCCTCCATCGAAATGGGGCCAGCCATGGTGACAACCCGGGTTGCCAACGTGACCGGGTATCGCTGGGAAGGCATTGGCGAAGTGCTGTCGCCCCTGGTTGATGCCCTTAATGGTTCCTCCGATATTGTCGGGATTGATGCCTGGCACGGTTCGCTCCGGCAGGGCGTGCTTGAAGGTCTGAAAGCAAGGCTTGCCAGCGTCCGGTTTATTGACAGTGGCGGCCTGGTAAAGAAGATTCGCATCGTTAAGTCCGCGGCCGAAATTGCCTACCTGCGCGCGAGTGCACGCATTACCGGTGCCGCCTTGGCGGCGGCGGTAGCGGGGGTTCGGCCCGGTGTGACGGATAACGACATTGCTGCAATTGGCGCTCACGCCCTGCTTGAGGCGGGCAGTGAATTCATGAGCATGCAGCCGATCGTAACCACCGGCTGGCGCAGCAGTGTGATTCACACCAACCACAAGCGCACGGTGATACAGGAAGGTGATCCGGTGTTTCTCGAGTTCGGCTCGGCCTGGCACCGCTATACCGCACCAATGATGCAGACCGTCGTGGCCGGGGCCCGGCCATCCTCTGAAATGCAGCGGGTCCATGACGGCTGTCGGCGTATTGTGGATACCTTGCTGGCGTCAGTCCGCCCGGGTGTTACCTTTGATCACGCCGCCCGCGACGCCGAGCGGGCACTCCAGCCACTGG
>JAWOAO010000309.1:0-4391 GCA_046498485.1 Marinobacter sp.
GAATAGCCACTTCGCCGTAGAACTTGGCCGTGACATCGGCAAAGCCACCCCGGGGCACCGAGGTCACAATGGTGGGAACTCGGGCTTCATGCCAGCCGATACCGGTATTGATAATGGTGGCGCCAGCCTGCTCGACGGCCTTGCCCAGGGTGACGATCTGGTCCCAGGTCTGGCCACCTTCCACCAAGTCAAGCATAGACAACCGGTAGATGATGATGAACTCGGGCCCCACCGCCTCGCGCATCCGGCGCACGATTTCGACCGGCAGGCGCATCCGGTTCTCGAAGGGGCCGCCCCATTTATCGGTGCGCTTGTTGGTGCGCTCGCACAGAAACTGGTTGATGAAATAACCTTCGGAGCCCATCACCTCAACGCCATCGTAACCCGCGAATTTCGCCAGTTTGGCGGCGCCGACAAAATCGTTGATCTGCCGCCCGACACCCTTAGTGGACAGGGCACGGGCCTTAAAAGGGCTGATCGGGGCCTTGGTCGCAGAGGCAGACACGATCAGCGGCTGATAACCGTAACGACCGGCATGCAACAACTGCAGGCAGATTTTGCCGCCGGCCTCGTGCACCGCGCCCGTGACGTGACGATGCAGCAGTGCGGTGGCCCGGTTATTCATCGTGGACGACAGCGGTGCCAGTTGCCCGACCAGATTGGGCGAGTAACCGCCGGTGACCATCAGGCCAACGCCACCCTCAGCCCGTTCTGCAAAATACCGGGCCAACTTGTGAATATTCCAGAACCGGTCCTCAAGGCCCGTGTGCATCGACCCCATGAGCACCCGGTTCTTGAGTTCAGTAAAGCCAAGATCAAGAGGTTTCAGCAAATTAGGATAAGTCGAAGCCATAATGGAAGTCGCCAGAGTCTGGTGGAGGAACAGGTCTAAAGATTATCACACCCTATTACGACCAAGGTATGGCCTGTCGAGGCCCCTCTTATTTGCCGCTCTTCTGGACACACACCTTGTGCCGCAAGGTTTGCCTTGCCTTTGGTCAATCTGTCAGATAGTCTTTCTGGCACTTTTGAAGGTAGAAACCATAGCTATTGCCTATCAATCAATATCCTGCACCCGCGAAACTGCATATCGCTGAGGTGCCAAAACGGAGCTTTGACGCACATGCTATTGGCTGTGTTATCCGGCTTTCTGCTGGCTATTGTCGTTCCCCTCCTGCATCGGGTCGCGGGCAAGTACATCGGTTGGTTGCTGGCCTTGCTGCCGGCGAGCCTGGTAGCTTATTTCAGCACCTTCCTGTCGCAGGTTCAGGACGGGCCGTTGCTGCTGGAATATCAATGGCTGCCCGGGCTGGGTATCTCGCTCAACTTTCTGGTTGATGGCCTTTCTCTGACCTTTGCACTGCTGATCAGCGGGATCGGAACCTTTATTCTGATCTACGCGGGCTCTTATCTGGCCGGACACAAATACCTGGCGCGTTTTTTCGTCATCATGCTGGCGTTCATGGCGTCGATGCTCGGGCTGGTGTTGTCCGATAACCTGATCACGCTGTTTGTGTTCTGGGAACTGACCAGCATCACCTCCTACATGTTGATCGGTTTCAATCACGAAGATCTGGAAACCCGCAAGTGCGCGCTCCAGGGGCTGTTTGTGACGGTGGCCGGTGGTCTGGCCCTGATGGCTGGCCTGATCATGCTGGCGATCATGACCGACAGCTATTCCCTGTCTGCTATCCTGGCCTCCGGCGACCCACTCCATCAGCACGTCTTCTATACCGGTGCCGTGTTGTGCCTGTTGGCGGGCGCATTTACCAAATCGGCGCAGGTGCCATTCCACTTCTGGCTGCCCAATGCCATGGCGGCACCAACGCCGGTGTCTGCGTTTCTGCACTCGGCAACCATGGTCAAGGCCGGCATTTACCTGATGGCCCGCCTGAACCCGGCGCTGGGTGAAGGCGAATTCTGGAGCATGATGCTGATGGGTTTTGGTGCTGCCACCATGTTGACCGGTGCCTGGTTCGCGTTCAGCAGCACCGGTATCAAAAAAGTTCTGGCCTACTCCACCATAATGGCGCTGGGCACGCTGACGATGCTGATTGGCGTTGGTACCGAACTGGCCATGACGGCGTTTATCTGCTTCCTGATCGCTCACTCCTTGTACAAGGGCGCGCTGTTCATGCTCGCAGGCGCTCTGGATCACGAAACCGGCACCAAGGACATCTCCCGCATGGGCGGACTGCGCAAGGCCATGCCCGTGACCGCCACCATTGCCGTCTTTGCGGCACTGTCACTGGCGGGTCTGCCGCCGCTGTTCGGGTTTATTGCCAAAGAATTGATGCTGGAATCGCTGCTTGACGCACCGGTCTGGAGCAATTTGCTGGTAATTGTCACCGTCGCGTCGGCCATCCTGATCGTGGGTGTGGCCGGGCTGGTCGCGATCAAACCGTTCTTCGGGGCACCGGGGGACACCCCGAAAACACCCCATGAAGCACCCTTCGGCATGTTGATTGGCCCGGCGGTGCTGACCCTTATCGCGCTGGCCTTCGGCCTGATGCCGTTCCTGCCAGAAAATGCCCTGCTGAAGGCCGCGGTCGCCTCGGCCTATGGGGCACCGGTGGATTTCCAGCTGGCACTCTGGCATGGCATCAACGCGCCGCTGTTACTGTCTGCCGTCAGCCTGGTTGTGGGCCTGCTGCTGTTCCGTGCCTGGCCTCGCATCCAGCCAACCCTCAATGCGATCAACTATGCGGGTAGCCGTGTCGGGCCGGAGGCTGGCTACTTCAAGATCATGGAGTGGATTACCGTTGTCGCCAGCTGGCAGACCCGGTTGTTGCAGAACGGCGTGCTAGGCATCTACATGCTGGTGCTGGTCGCGGTTACCTTCGGGCTGGCCGGCTACACCATGCTGGACCAGTACGGCGTGAGCTTCACGTTGAATCTGGCCGACAGTCATTTCTATGAATGGGGCATCGCCCTTCTGTTAGTCGCATCGGCTGTCTTTGCCAGCAGCACCCATTCCCGGCTTGGCTCCGTTGCCTCTATGGGCGTCCTCGGCTTCGCCGTGGCACTGACCTTTATCCTGTTCAGCGCGCCCGACCTGGGTATCACGCAGCTGCTGGTAGAAACCCTGACGGTTATCCTGCTGGTGCTTGTACTGTTCAAACTGCCGGAATTTGTGAACCTGTCAACGCCGTTCCAGCGTTACCGTGATCTGGCCGTGTCGGTGTTTGCCGGCGCCACGATCACCCTGATGATGCTTGCCGTCCTCGACATCCAGTACTTCGAGACCATTTCCACTTACTACGTCGAGAACAGTGCACCACTGGCCTACGGCCGGAACATCGTCAATGTGATTCTGGTGGATTTCCGGGCACTGGACACTCTGGGCGAAATCTTTGTGCTGTCACTCGCAGCACTGGGTGTGTTCTCTATGCTGAAACTGAAAGCGGAGGATCAGCACAAGCCATGAAGTCCAATACCATGATTCTGCACACGGCGGCGTTGCTGATTATGCCGCTGCAGTTGATGTTCTCGGTTTTCCTGCTGTTCCGGGGCCACGACGAGCCGGGCGGCGGCTTTATCGGCGGACTGGTCGCTGCAGGTGCCTTCGTACTTTACGCCTTCGCCTTCGGCGCTGAGGCCGCCCGCCGGATTCTGAGGGTAGACCCAAGAGACCTGCTGGGCGCCGGGCTGTTGCTGGGCCTGGTGTCCACCCTGCCAGCCCTGTTCTCCGGCCAGCCCATGCTGACCGCCCACTGGTGGGAACTCCCGTTACCGGGAGGCGACTATCTGAAACTGTCTACACCGCTGATCTTCGACATCGGCGTCTACTTTGCAGTGTTGGGCACCATCATGACCTTTGTTATCGGCCTGATGGAATCGGAAGAATGACTCATTTTTCAGCGCAAATACCTGGAGGATCTCTATGGAGAGCCTGATGGCCTACGTGGTGGGCATTATGTTCACTGCCGCCTTCTACATGATGCTCAGGCGCTCGATCGTCAAGCTGGTCATCGGTTTGATGATGCTGAGCAACGCCGCCAACTTACTGATATTTGTGGTAGCCGGCATGACACGTGGTGCGCCTCCGCTGATTCCCGACGGCGCCAGTGGCCCGGTCGGCATCGTTGCTGACCCGCTGCCTCAGGCGCTGATCCTGACCGCCATTGTTATTGCCTTTGGCGTACTGGCCTTCGCCGTGGTGCTTATCCGCCGTGCCTATGAAGTGGTAGGAACCGATGACCTGGACCAAATGAAGGATACGGACACTTGAGCCCGGAACTGATTCTTCCTGTACTGATCCCACTGACTGCCGGTGCCCTGTCGCTGTCGCTCTGGCGTTCGGTTCGCTTACAGCGAATTTTGGGTGTGCTGGCCAATGCCTTGCTGCTGTCGAGTGGTATCTGGCTACTGATGTCGACCATCGACCAGGG
>JAWOAO010000321.1:0-5752 GCA_046498485.1 Marinobacter sp.
GGCAGCCGGAGGCGGTGATTGATTATCTGATCACCCACCGGCTGTCACGGGAACACAAGATTGCCCGGACACTGGCCGCGCTGACACCGGTCAGCCTGAAGGCTCTGACCGCCAAGGCCTACGACGATGTGCCAGCAGCGATTCATGGGCTGGCCGCGCGCTCTGCGCTGGCGCATTTGCTGAAGCTGGAAGCCGAACACCGGGCCTTTCAGAAGGATGATCTCTGGCACATCGTAAGCCGGGACTGAGCTGCCGGGCTATTTTTTGGCAATCACCCAGACCGCGTGAACAATGCCAGGAATGTAGCCCAGCAGAGTCAGCACAATGTTAATCCAGAAGTGCTTACCAATGCCCACCTGTAAAAAAACCCCCAAAGGCGGTAACAGAATCGCGATAATAATTCGTAAAAGGTCCATTCAGTTCATTCCTCATAGCATATATAACAGTCATACATCTGCAAGATAGCAGTGTAACGACATTCCAGCACATTGGCTCCTGGCTTTGACACCATCGGTCAGGGCCGATTTTACGGCCCACCACACAGGTACCGAGGCAGAAGTTGCAGGAGAGTAGTATGCTAGGCGTTTTACCGGACAGCATCTGACGCAGAGGAGCGGCCGTGTCTGCAGAAAACGCCGGAATCTTTTCCCGAGTCCCGGGCATGGCCTATATCGGACTGGTGCTTACGCCGCTGTTCTGGGCCGGCAACGCCGTGCTCGCCCGGGCCACCGTCGAGTTCATCCCGCCCTTGTCCATGTCATTCTGGCGCTGGGTGATCGCGTTGGTCATTCTGTTACCCATCGGGCTTCCGGGAATGTGGCGGCATCGCCAGGTTATCCGGGATCGCTTTGGCTCGATGCTGGCGCTGGCCACCTTCAGCGTCGCCGCGTTCAATTCCTTGCTGTACTACGCGGCCATCACCACCACTGCCACCAATATTGCCCTGATCAATGCCACCATCCCCATTTTTGTCGCCTTGCTGGCCTGGCTTCTGCTCGGCGACCGCACCCGGCCCATTCAGGCTCTGGGTATCGCTCTGGCCATTGTCGGCATACTGACCGTGGTGGCCCGGGGCGATATCTCGGTACTGACCGGGCTTGAGGCCCAGCCAGGCGACCTGATCATGGTCGCGGCGGTGTTCAGCTGGGGCTTGTTTTCGGTTCTTTTGCGGCGGCAGGCCGTGCCTCTGCCAGCACTGACCTTTCTGACCACACAGATCCTGATGGGCACTCTGGTAATTCTGCCGTTCTACCTGGTGGATGTGTTGCTGTTCTCCGGAGGCTTCGAGCTGACTCAGGATACCGCCATGCCGCTACTGTATTTTGCGATTTTCCCCGGTATCCTAGCGTACGCATTCTGGAATCACGGCGTACACCAAATCGGTCCGGCCAGGGCTGCCATCTTTATGTACCTGACCCCGGTTTTTGCTTCCATACTGGCGGGCATGTTCCTGCACGAGTCACTGGGCGTGTTTCATGTAATCGGCGGCGGGCTTATTCTGGCCGGTCTGATACTGGCCACACGAACCGGCCGCCGACAAGCCACGTATTAACTTCCAAGCCAGGCACACACAGGAGACAATCATGAAAAACGCCATTCAAGGGCCAACCCAAACGGTTTTTGGCCTGCTGCTGGTCATTCTCGCACTCGGGATGCCTGCGTTAGCGTCGGCAGAAGACTGTAATCCTGAAGACCACACATGGGCAGAAAATTTTTACTATCCGGCGGGGTCTGTGGTTTTTCATAACGACAGCTGGTTTGAATCCCGGGAGGTTCACCAGGGCAAGGAACCCGGCATCAGTTTCGACTGGAAGCGCCTGCACTCAACACCGGATTGCGGCGCCGACAACGAACAACGCGCACAACCCTTTGATGCGACCGAGGCAGAGCAAGGTCTGACCCGGTCTGGTGATGCCACGGAAATTTGCGAACAGCCGGAACAATGGCGGTTTGCCAAAACCTACGCCGAAGGCGAGATGGCCAGCCATGGCGGCCACGTCTGGGAGGCGCTGCAGGAAACCACCGGCGATATGCCCGGCGTCAAACAGCCGCCGCGGTGGCAACTGGTGGAGGATCACTGCTCGATTCAGCAATCCCGGCAACCGGGGCTATAACGACGCCAGTGCCGCCTCGATCCGGGCGATAACCGCTTCAAGCACGGGTCGGGGGCAGCCAATGTTGAGCCGCATGTAGCCGGCTCCCTGCTCGCCGAAAGACACCCCAGGATTCATACCAACCCCTGCACCCTGAACAAAAAACTGTTTGAGTGCGGCATTATCCAGAGCCAGATCCCGGCAATCCAGCCACATCAGGTAGCTACCCTCGGGCGCCGCCACCTGGACACCCGGCAAGCGCCGGGAAACCGCCTGCACCACAAAATCCCGATTGCCCTGCAGGTAGGGCATCAGTTGATCCAGCCAGTCAGCCCCATGACGATATCCGGCCTCAAAGCCTGCCACGCTGAACGGATTGCATTGGGGCAGATGCATGGCATCAAACACCGCCTTCAGCGCCCGGCGCCGCTCCGGATCGGCAATCACCAGCGCCGACAATCCCAGGCCGGGCATATTAAAGGTTTTGCTCGGTGCCACCGCCATCACCAGGGCATCGTCGGGCCCGGCCAGATTGGCCAGCATCCGGTGCGGTGGTGTGTCCGGATAGGTCAGATCACAGTGAATCTCGTCGGAAATCACCACCAACCGGTGTTTGCGGGCAATGTCGAGCACCGCGCTCAGTTCGGCCTCGGACCAGACCCGGCCCACCGGGTTATGGGGCGAACACAGCATCAGCATCCGCGCCTCGGGCCGCGCCGCGCACTGTTCCAGATGGTTCAGATCCATGTGGTACTGGCCGGTATCTCCGTCCTGGAGCAACGGATTCTCGATCACTGCCCGTCCGGTGTCGCGAACCGAACTGAAAAAAGGCGGGTACACCGGTGGCTGAACAATTACCCCTTCGCCGGGCTGGGCGTAGGCCAGGCAAGCGGCATGTAATGACGGCACCACGCCGGGCGCCATCAGTATCGAGTCCCGCGCAATGTGCCAGTCATGTCGGTTTGCGAACCAGTCGATCATCGACTGATAGAGACTGTCCGGGAACAGGGTGTAGCCGTAAACCGGGTGTTCGGCGCGGGCTTTGAGCGCGGCGGTCACCGCCTCCGGGGCGGCAAAATCCATATCGGCTACCCACACCGGAATGACATCCTCACGGCCGAATACCGCCTGGCGGGCATCGAATTTTACCGAACAGGTCTGTTCTCGCACGATCGACTGGTCAAAATCTGTGGCCACAGGCATTCTCCCTCAACAATACCAACTGCTAGTTGCTGAATTCATACGGACTTGCGAACCTGTCCACCTTCTGAACAGTCCGCTGCGGAAGCTATTATGATCGCCCAAATCCTGTCCACGATGCTACCGGTGTTCCTGATCGCCGGGTGTGGCGCGCTTTACGGCCGTTATCGAACACCCGATATCCAGGGCCTGAACGTTCTCAACATGGAACTGTTCGTGCCCATGCTGGTGTTTGCGGTTCTGGCCGACCAGCAGGCGCCCCTGCAGGAGTATGGCGGCCTGGCTCTGGCCGCATCGGTGGTGGTGCTGGGCTCCGGCATCATTCTGTACCCGCTGGCCAGAGTGCTGAACCTGAACCTGAAAACCTTCCTGCCGCCGATGATGTTCAACAATTCCGGCAACATGGGCATTCCGGTGCTGGTGCTGGCCTTTGGCGAGGCTGCCCTGCCGGCGGCCATCGTCTTGTTCATCGTGGAAATGCTGCTGCACTTTTCCGTCGGCCTGTACATACTCGACCCGCACACCTCCATCCTCCGGCGCCTGCGGTTGCCCATTGTGTTTGCCAGTATTGCCGGCCTGGCCGTGAACTTCAGTGGCGTGGCCCTGCCCGGCTGGCTGCTGGAAACCCTGAACATGCTGGGTGGCGTGTGCATCCCGCTGATGTTGTTCGCCCTGGGGGTACGCATGCTGGATGTCGATTTCAGCGATTGGAAACTCGGCATGATTGGCGCCATCGCCTGCCCGGCCAGTGGACTGCTGCTGGCCTGGCCGATGATTGCCGTGCTTGATCTGCCGGGCCTGCAGGTCGCCAGCCTGTGGGTATTTGCCGCGTTGCCACCGGCCGTTCTCAATTATATGGTGGCGGAACAATATCAGCAGGAACCCCGGAAGGTAGCGTCACTGGTATTATTGAGCAACCTTGGCAGCCTGGTGGTGATGCCGATTGTACTGGGACTGGTATTCGCCGCCGGCTATGTGTGAGCCGTTTTCAAATCACAAGGAAGACCGATCAATGTCTGAAACTATTGCGGTTGTTCGCGCTTCCCGCCCCAACTTCCTGATACTCGCGCCGCTGTGCGTGGGGCTCGGCCTGGCCATCGCCTGGCAACAGGGGCAGGCGCCGGCACTGCTGGACACCCTGCTGGTGTTTGTCGGCGCCGTGCTGGCCCATGCGGCGGTCAATCTGCTGAACGAGTACGAAGACTTCACCTCTGGCCTGGATATGATCACCCGGCGCACACCGTTTTCCGGTGGCAGTGGTGCCCTGCCAGAGCTGCCCTCGGCGGCCAAAGGCGTGTTATCGGCCGGTCTTGGCACCCTGGGCCTGGTGATTGCCATTGGCGTATATTTTCTCTGGCTCCGGGGCCTGCCTATGTTTGTGCTGGGCGCCGCCGGCATCATTCTGGTGCTCACCTACACCCGCTGGATTACCCGTTCGCCCTGGCTGTGCCTGCTGGCCCCCGGCATCGGTTTTGGCCCGATCATGGTACTCGGTGCCCTGCTTGCTCTGGGCGCCCGGCTGGATGCTGCCGCCATCGTCTGTGCCACGGTGGCGCTGTTGCTGGTCAGTGAGCTGCTGCTGATCAATCAGATTCCGGATGCCGACGCCGACCGCAAAATTGGCCGCCGACATCTGGTGATTACTCTGGGTGCAACACCCGCTAGCAAGCTGGTCTCGGGGCTGTTGCTGGGCAGTTACTTTCTGATTGTCACCGCCACGCTGACGGCCATTCTGCCACCCTGGAGCCTGCTGGCCCTGCTGACTCTGCCGGGTGCACTCTGGATCAGCCTGAAGCTGCCAGGCGCGCTGACCAATCCAGGCCAGCTCAACCAGGTTCTCGGCATCAACGTCGCGGTATTGCTGTCAACCCTGGCATTACTCATTATCGGGCTCAGTTTTTAAACTGAAACACGCTGACCCGAGAGCGGAGCTGGCCAGCCAGCACGGCAAGATCACGGCTTGAAGACGCCACCTGCTCCGACCCGGCCGACGCTTCTACAGTGCTGTCGTGAATCTTGGCAATATTCCGGTTCACTTCCTCTGCCACGGCACTCTGCTCTTCCGCCGCGCTGGCAATCTGGGCATTCATGTCGTTGATCGAAGCCACTTCCTCCCGAATCCTCACCAGGGCGCTCTCGGCCTCGGCGGTCTTCTCGACCGTCACCCGGGCCCGCTCCCGACTGCTTTGCATTTCGCTGGCGGCCTCACCGGCCCCTGCCTGCAAGCGGCCAATCATGTCCTGAATTTCACGGGTCGAGTCCTGGGTGCGGGACGCCAGCGAACGCACTTCATCGGCCACCACGGCAAAGCCACGGCCGTGAGTACCGGCGCGCGCGGCCTCAATGGCTGCGTTCAGCGCCAACAGGTTGGTCTGCTCGGCAATACCACTGATCACTTCGATAATCTTCTCGATGTTACCGCTGTCCTGGGACACCCGATTCACCGAAGCCGCGGCCTC
>JAWOAO010000028.1:0-2840 GCA_046498485.1 Marinobacter sp.
GTGATGCGGTGGGGCGACTCGTAAAATACCAGCGTTGCCGTCTCCGCACTCAACTCGGCCAGCGCCGACCGGCGGCCAGAGCCTTTGGCCGGCAGAAATCCGGCAAACAGGAAGCGATCAGTGGGCAACCCGGCCACCGACAAAGCCGCCACCAGCGCACAAGCCCCGGGGATGGGTGACACCCGGAACCCTGCAGCACGAACCTCACGCACCACAATGTAACCCGGGTCTGAGATCAGCGGCGTACCGGCATCGGAAACCAGCGCCACCTGACGCCCCTCCGCCAGAACCTCCAATATCTTAGCGACCCGGCCCCGCTCGTTATGGTCATGCAACGCCATCATCTGCTTGCTTAAGCCGAGATGCTGCAACAGCCTGCCGGTATGCCGGGTATCCTCGGCTGCAACCAGATCCACTTTCGACAGAATCTTCAACGCCCTCTCAGACAAATCATCCAGATTCCCGATCGGTGTTGCCACTACATAAAGAAGCCCACCCTCATCCTGCCGGACACGATCCGAACCGGACATACACATACTCCCGTTAAAGAAAAACAGGAGCAAGATCGCTCCCGGAACAACCTGCTACCCGCGCCCATGACGAGCATGTCATGTCAAAAAAGCCCGGAGCTGGTAAACTTGCCACCGATAGAGCGGCACCACAAGCCTAATGATCCGGAGACCACCGAGCCTGCCATGACAAAATACCGCAGCCATCGAATAATTTTTACCCTGATCACCCTGTTTTTATTCCTGACAGCAGGTTGCTCCACCGTGAATCTGGACAGCCATGTCGCAGAAACCGCGGACCAGGCCCTTGAGTTTGCAAGCAGCGAGCGCGACCGTGCGACAGCTCAACGCTACTTGCTGCGAATTGCCAGTGACTTCCAGGATCGGGACAACCATAGTGCGGCCAGGCAGATTCTGCGCAGCGATCAACTGAGCGACACAAGTGGAGATATCGCTGATCAGAAACGACTGCTGGCAATGGCCGGTGCGGTCGAACTTCAGGACAGTCAGTGGGCCCGGGAATTGACCACCCGGATGGCACCGGATCAGTTCCTGAACTACCCCGGCGACGTGACCGGGCGGGCGGCGATGCTTCAGGCGCGTACTTTCGCGTTGATCGGCGATCAGCTTTCGGCAGCGCTGTCGCTGATGCTACTGAGCCAGACTGACAGCCAAAGCGACCCACGGGAAGTTCACAACCAGATCTGGCATTACCTCAAAAGCATACCGGGCCAGGAGCTCACAGAGGCCACCGCGAATGCCATCGGCTTTGAACAGCAAGGCTGGCTCGAACTGGACTCCACCCTGAGAACCCGGGACGCTGGACTGGACGAACAAGGACGCCTGATACGAGCCTGGCAAAATAACTGGCCCGGTCACCCCGCTGCCCAGATTCTGCCCATGGAACTGAGCCTTCTTGCGGAACTGGCCACCAGCCGCCCTGAACGCATCGTTCTGGCTCTGCCACTGCAAGGTTCGCTGGCCAGTGCCGGCCGGGCTATCCGTGATGGTTTTCTGGCCGCCTACTACAGCGATGACAGCGTTGATCGTGAGCAAACCGATATCCGGATTCTGGACACCTCTACCCAGGCCTTTGCCGCCCTTTATCAAGAGCTCACAGAGCAACGCATTGATCTGATTGTCGGCCCGCTTGAAAAAGATGCCCTCGCCGACCTCAGCGCCATGAATACCCTGACCATACCGGTACTTGGGCTCAATTACCTGCCCGCCAACAACAGCGCGCCTGCCGGGCTATATCAGTACGGCTTATCGGCAGAGGATGAAGCCCGTCAGATTGCCGACCAGCTGGCCGCCCAGGGACTCTACCAGGTGGTGGTGCTCATCCCGCAAGGGGAATGGGGCGATCGGGTAGAACAGGCGCTGTTGCAACGCATGGCACAGAACGATGGCAAGGCTCTAGAGGTTGAGCGGTTTTTCCCTGAGGATAATTTCCGCTCGGTGACCGCCGATCTTCTGGGTGTGACCACCTCCAGACAACGCGCCATTGAAGTTGAACGGACCATCGGTATGAATGTCGAGTTTGAACCGCGTCCACGCCAGGACGCAGAGGCCATTGTACTGGTTGCCGAACCCACAATTGCCCGGCAATTCAATCCACTTTTCGCCTTCTATTTTGCCGGAGACCTTCCGGTATACTCGCCCTCCATCGTCTATGAAGGTACACCGGACCCTGGCCGCGACCGCGATCTTAATCGAGTCACTTTCACCGACATTCCCTGGGTGCTTGCAAACGACAACCCCTTTCGCGCCCAGGCAGAAGAAAACCTCAGTGGCACCCGCGGCCAGCTAGGACGCCTGTTTGCGATGGGGGCAGACGCCTGGCAGCTGAGCAAACGATTGCCATTGCTTAACCAGATTGAGGGTGCCTCGATCGACGGTCAGACCGGTGTGCTCACCATGACTCCGGACGGCGTCATCCACCGGCAACAACTGTGGGCTCAGTTCCGCAGCGGGCGACCCGAACTGGCACCGGAACTGACTGAACCCGACATCAGCGAGCAAGTCTTGCCAGGCAGCCAGGAAAGCACACTCAACCTCTAAGAGACTCAGGCCATGGATGGCAGTCGTGAGATCGGCAGTTACTATGAGGGGGTGGCAGCGCGCTATCTGGCCAGCCGTGGCATCACCATTCTGGATCAGAACGTTTACAATCGGGGTGGGGAAATCGACCTGATTGGCCGTGACGGCGACGCACTGGTGTTTTTTGAGGTGCGTTACCGCGGGCCGGGAAGCCTGGTTGATCCAGCCAGCTCCATCACCCACGGCAAACAGCGCCGGCTTGTTCGAGCCGCGTACTATTATTTGCACCGG
>JAWOAO010000035.1:0-5911 GCA_046498485.1 Marinobacter sp.
GTAGTGTGGCTCGTCCATGTGAGAGTAGGTCATCGTCAGACGCCTAATACCCTAACCCCCGATAGCTTCGCTGTCGGGGGTTTTTTAGGTTCTGATCCGCTGAATTCAGAGATCAGTTCAGGGCAGCCAGATTTCAAAGACGCCACCGTCGAGCTTGCCACCATTATGTAATTTGATGAACCCGGTTTTGCCACTCTCACTGTGGAGCTTTGCCACAGAGGATGCGAAAAACAATCCGAGGCTGGTGCTGCCACTCTTGAAATCGAGAGATTTAAAACTCAGGGTACCGGTATGCTGCATGCTTTCAGGGTATCCCTTACCGTCATCTTCTACGCCGATCACCAGGTAGCCATCCTTCTCACGCGCGGTCAGACAGATCTTGCTGTCAGTGTAGCGAATGGCGTTATTCAGGGTGTTGTTAAGCACGCCGGTCAGCAGGTCTTCATCGAAAAACCCGTTAATGTCGTCGGCTTCTATCGTGTATTTAATGCCCAGTCCGTCAAGCAGTGGCGTATGGCGGGCCATGTGATCGGACAGAAAATCCGGGACAAAGTGCTCGTCTATGTGGGCAGACAGATTGTTTTCGCCGAGTCGGTAAATGCCAAGCAGTTGCACCAGGTCGTTATGCATACGTTCGGCTTCGTACTGCAGCATATTGAATTTGTCCGAGCCGGCGAGGGTTTGCCTGTGCTCGGTCCTGAGTTCGTCAACGGTATTAAGAAGCATGCCGAGGGAGTTCTTCATGTCATGGACGGCTGACGCAAGCACCATTGAGAAATCGATATGGTTATCGGTCATTCAATCATTCCTTTCAATTTTCTGGTCAGGGCAAGGTAGCGGCGGTACTGGCGATGTTGTTCCGGCAAGGTGGTCAGCCTTTGTAGATGTGCCTGGCAGCGTGACAGCAGTGACTGGTCAGCTGGCGACTGGTCGTGCTTTCTGAGCAATACCTGCACCAGGTTCAGGTTCAGTGCTGCATGATCGGGCACGATAGCCAGGGCACTGCTGAACGCCTCAACCGCACCATCCAGATCGCCGGATTCAAAGGCTTTAATGCCTTCACGATTGTGACCTCGGGCCTCTATTTTCTGCCGGAATCCGACGGGTTCATCGAGAAGGTTTTCAATTTTTTGCAAAACGTCTGCATTGTCACCAAATCGCGCTGCAAAATCGTTTAACAGCGTCTTGGCCTGATCATCATGGCCGGTGCGAAAGAGCGTTTTGGCATAATCCAGGCCGAGGTCAGGGGAGAGTTCTTCCATGCGCTCAACGTCTACCTTCACGCCAGCTAACAATTGCTCTGCTGCCCGATGATTGCCCTGCCCAGCATGTACGCGACATTGCACGACGCGGCTTTTCAGGGAAAGGGTGTCATCTTCGGTAAATCGCTTCTCCATCCGGGACAGCACGCTGAGCGCTTCTGCTGCTTGTCCGGGGCCGTCTTCTCCGGGGTGACCCTCACTCAGGTCCGACAAACTTTGTGCCAGTGCGAGGTGGTGCTCTGCGCTATCGTGAATCGAGTAAGCGCCGAGGGTGACGGTTTGCCGCCAGGCCTGAGATGCGGTATCAATGTCCTGGTTAGCACCGGCGAGTTCTGCCAGGTGTTTCTGGCGAAGCATAGCGTTGGGTGAATGTTCGGCGGCCTTCTCCAGAATCTGTTGTGCTTGTATCGACTTGCCCTGCTTTTCAAGGCCTTCAGCCAGAAGATCGTAGGCTTCCATATAGTCAGGGTGCTTTTCGATCAGTGCTTTCAGGCCCTCAACAGATTGATCAAAGTTCCGGTTCTTGAGGAGTATCTTGCAACGACCAAGGAGCGCCCAGGACAACTCACGTTGGGCGAGTACATCGTCATAGATCTTCAGTGCATGGGACAGGTCGCCGACGAGAAAATACAGTTCGCCGAGTGTCTTCATCAACCAGGTCTTGTATCTGGGCTGTTTCGGCAGCATCTGAAGGCATTGTGAGATGGCTTCCGGGTAATTCTCCCGATCGATTTCCCGCGTTATGGGCAGCAGGGCGTTGCGTTGTTGAATGAGCGCGCCTAGCCTCTTCTCGAGCATCGCCCGGTTCAGGGGTTTGGTGAGATACGCGTCTGGTTGATATTCACGGGCGCCCATCACCATTTCTTTGGAGGTTTCGGCCGTCACCATGAGGAAGAGAGAAGCACGCTTCAGCAGCTTCTTGTGCCGTAACTCTTCAAGAACATGCTGGCCATTCTTGCCTTCACCCAGGTTGTAATCGCACAGTACGACGTCAACGTGATTGTAGGTACAGTACTGAACGGCCGGGGTAGCATGAGCGACCAGCTCGATTTTATCGGCGCCACAGCTTCGAAGCATTTGTCGCATCGAAATGCGGAAATTTTCAAAGTCATCAACAACCAGAAAGGTCAGTTTACCAAACGGGTTGATCGCGTCTTTCCTGTCAGTTTGCTGGTTCATGCGCGTTTCTGTTTGAGTAGTTTGTTGACGAGGGCACGCAAGGCCGCTGGTTTAACCGGCTTGTAGAGTATCTGGTAGCCACGTCCTGTGGCGTCCTCGCGTACCTCTGGAGCGGTGTATCCGGTGATCAGGATGCCCGGTATGTCACGGCCAAGGTGTGCTCTGATGCTGTCCATGGCGTCCAGGCCGTTACGGTTATTATCCAGTTGATAGTCGGCAAGGATAATATCTGGTAGCCGGTCGGCCACCTTTGCGAGGGCGTCTTCAAGGCTTTCGGCCGCCGTCACCTCACATTGCCAGTTACCCAGCAGTGCCACCATGCCATGAAGGATGGCCGCATCGTTGTCTATACACAGTACATGCAGGCCACCCAGGCTGGCTATCCGCCGTGAACTGGCGCCGGGTTTGTTTACTTCTGCCCGGCTCAGATCGGGAGGCGCAATGGGAACCGTGATTCCGAAGACAGTACCCTTGCCCTGAATGGAGTGAACGGTCACCGGATGGTTCAGCATGCCGCTGATGCGATCCACGATGGCAAGCCCAAGCCCCAGTCCTTTTTTATCGCGACCATGCTGAAACCGGCGGAATTCTTCGAAAACATGGGTGAGCTGATCCTCAGACATGCCCGGACCGGTATCCCACACTTCAATGCGCAGGGAATCGTTGAGACGGCGGCAGCCCATCAGGATCTTGCCGCTTGCGGTATAGCGGGTGGCATTAGACAGAAAATTCTGCACCACCCGGCGCAGCAACTTGGCGTCTGAGCGCACCCAGGCGGTGCTGGGCACGACGTGCAGGGTCAGGCCCTGATCCTTGGCAATGGCCGAGAACTCGGTGGCGAGATGGCGCAGCAACTCGTTAACAGGAAAGACACCGATATCCGGTTCCAGCGCGCCAGCGTCGAGTTTGGAAATGTCGAGCAGAGTGCTGATGATTTCTTCGGCGGCCCCGAGCGAACTATCGATATGCTCCACCAGTTCACGGGTATCACCCGCGATAACCTTGCCTGACAGGGCGGAGGTAAACAGGCGAGCGGCGTTCAGTGGTTGCAGAAGGTCGTGGCTGGCTGAGGCAAGGAAACGGGTCTTGCTGTGGTTTGCCTGTTCCGCAACGGATTTGGCTTTGAGCATTTGTTCGTTAATGACCTGCAGTTCCTGAGTGCGCTCTCGTACTCGTTGCTCAAGGTAGATGTTGGTTTCCTTGAGCGCCTGCTCGGTGCGTCGCATCGCGGTGATGTCCTGGAACGTAGTGACGTATCCGCCCCCGGGGATCGGGCTGCCGTCAACCCGTACCACGGTGCCGTCCGGGCGTTGCCGCTCGTAAGACATGGGTTTGCCATCGCGCATGCTTTGGCAGCGGCTTTCAATGATGTCGTCGATGCGTCTGGCCGACAGGTTGGCGTTGGTCAGGTTGTAACGCATCAGGTCTTCAACTGGCCGACCAACCCGGACGAAGCCCTTCGGGTAGTTGAACAGCTCCAGATAGCGGTGGTTCCAGACCACCAACTGCTGCTGGTGATTGACCACCGAGACACCCAGGCTGATGTTTTCTATTGCCGATTGCAGCAGTTCCCGGCTGAAGGTCATGGCCTGGGAGGCTTCGTCAACGATGCTGACGACATCCTCGATTTGCATGTCGCGGCCGGTGAGCGTGGATTCCAGTACCACGCGCGCGGTCGACGCGCCAATGACGGAGGCAAGCTGGCGCTCAACATACTTCATCAAATGGCTGGATGCAGGCCGGTGTGGGTATAGCCGTATGGCGTTTCTGCGTTCGTAGTTGCGGAAGACGCTCTCCGAACGCTCTTCACCCATGAAGCGATCCGTCAGTGCCTGCAGGTCAGAGGTCAGGATTTCACCCTGCCAGCTCTGATGGTGGGCGCTGTCGGTCTTGGGATGGGCCTCGTGGAAAAAGGCGGCAATCTGGATTTTCTCACGGATGCGCTGCCGGGTGATCAGCGATAGCAGCACATAGACAGAGGTGTTTATGCCAAGGCTCCAGAGTATGCCATGACTGATCTGGTCCAGCTCCGAGCCGAACAGCGCCGTGGGGCGCGTCCAGTTGAGACCGAACAGGCCTTGTTCTATCAGGGTGTTCGGTATCCAGCCGGTTGACACCAGCGCCGGTAGCAGCAGGGTGTAGCACCACATCAGGAAACCCAGGCCCAGGCCCCAGGCGGCACCATTGTAATTACCCCGGCGCCAGATAATGCCGCCCACCAGTGCCGGTCCGAACTGTGCGGCAGCGGCAAACGACAGCAGACCGAATGCGGTCAGGCTGTAATCGGCGCCCGCCATTCGATAGAAGCCATAGGAGGTGAACAGCACCACAAAAATCGCGACGCGGCGAATGGTCAGCAGGAGAAAACTCAGGTCTGTTCTGCGGTTCATGCCCGGGCGAAAGTAACGGAGCAGGCCCGGCATGATGATCTCGTTACTGACCATGGTGGCGATAGCGACCGAGCAGACAATGACCATTGCCGCAGCGGCAGAACCGCCACCAAGGAAGGCGAGAACGGCAAGCCAGTGTTGGCCGGCATGGATGGGCAACTGCAGGATGATGATGTCAGGGTCGCCGCCAGCCAGGTCGGAGTTGAGGAGTCCGGCCGCGGCAATCGGCAATACAAAGGCACTGGCGATGACCAGATAAATCGGCATGGCCCAGCGGGCGATCTCGAAATCCCGGTGGTCGGTATTTTCCACCACCATGACGTGAAACTGTCGGGGCAAGCAGATGATGGCCAGCATGGCCACCAGGGTTTGGGTGATGAACGCCGGAGTTTCCAGGGCGTCGGTGGTGAGCGTGCCCAGCAGATCGGCGTCCTTGACCCGGGTGAACAGATCACCAAAGCCGTTGTAAAGGCCATAACCGACGAAAAGGCCGACGGCGACAAAGGCGACCAGTTTGATCACGGACTCAAAGGCCACGGCCTGGATCATCCCCCGGTGATGCTCCGTGGATTCCAGATGGCGGGTGCCAAAGAGCACCGTAAAAACCGCCAGGGCAAGGGTGATGTACCAGGCAGAGTCATTCCAGGCGGCGCTGCTCAGTTCCTGGTAGCCGCTCCCACCGGCGGTCAAAACATTGAAGCCCAGGGCAATGGCTTTCAGTTGCAGTGCGATGTACGGCACGCTGCCAATGAGCGCAAAGATGGCCACCATGGCTGCGAGTAACTGGGATTTTCCGTAACGGGAGGCAATGAAGTCAGCGATGGAGGTGCTGTTGTTCCGTTTGCTGATGTAGATGATCCGGCGCAGCAAGGGTGCAAAAAACAGGAATACCAACAACGGGCCAAGATAGATGGGCAGAAAAGAAAAACCTTCCTGGGTCGCCCGGCCTACCGCGCCGTAGAACGTCCACGAGGTAAAATACACGGCCAGTGACAGGGCATAGATGTGAGTTCGCGCCAGCCTGTGACGGTACAGCCCCGGATGCCGGTCGCCGGCCCAGGCGATCACAAACAACAGGGA
>JAWOAO010000086.1:0-3801 GCA_046498485.1 Marinobacter sp.
AACGTCATGTCGGACCTCGAGGAGCGCGGCTTTTTGCACTCCCCGCACAGGTCCGCGGGCAGGGTGCCTACCGCCCAGGGATACCGGCTGTTTGTGGATCGTCTGTTGCAGATTGAATCGATCGATCAGGCCGCGATCGCGACTTTGCGGGAACAGCTCAATCCGGACAAGTCAGCCAGTGAGCTGGTGCAGTCGGCCTCTTCGCTGCTGTCGATAATCACCGCCCAGGCCGGCCTGGTAACGGTGCCACGCCCGGATACGCACCATCTGCGCCAGGTTGAATTCCTGCCGCTGTCCGGCAATCGTGTGCTGGTGATCCTGGTGGTTAACGAGCGCGAGGTGCAAAACCGTATTATCCATACCCAGCGACCCTTTACCGAAGCCGAGTTGCGGGAGGCGGCGGCACTGGTCAACCTCCGCTTTGCCGGCCAGCCCCTGGCTAGCGTCCAGGGCCAGATCCTTCGCGAGATGAAGGAAGCTCGCAGTCACATCGACAGTTATATGCAGGCCTCCCTGGACCTCGCCAGCAAGGCGCTGGACCAGGAGGAGAGCGAAGAGGATTACCTGGTGGCGGGTGAGTCCCGGCTACTGGGCAATATCAGCCCGGAGGACCTGGGCAGGCTGCGTGAATTATTCGATGCATTTGAGCGTAAGAAAGACCTGCTGCACCTCCTGGAGCGCTGCTCCCGGGCCTCGGGAGTGCAGATTTTTATTGGCGATGAGGCAGGTTATGAGGTGTTTGGTGATTACAGCGTCATAACCGCTCCCTACACCAACGGCGCTCGCATACTCGGTGTGCTTGGGGTGATCGGCCCGACACGGATGGCCTATGAGCGGGTGATTCCGGTGGTTGATATCACCGCAAGAATGCTGAGTTCCGCGCTGTCACACTGATCGCAACAGAAATAACCTGCCTTCAGCACTTGAAAACCGGCACCACGTCCCTATATCTCCGGAAACGGTATGATTCAGGCGGCCAGCGGGCCCCTGTCCGTCATTAATTCGGAATCGCCCTGTATATGGAGTGTAGACGTGGCCGACGAAGAGCAAAATACACCTGAAAATGATCTGCCCGCAAGCGACGAGACCCTGGCTGCAGAGCCCACGGTCAAAACGGATGCAGACGCTGAAGAGCCTACAGCCGAGGAATTTATGTTGAAGCTGGAAGAGGATCTTCTGGAAGCGCGGGATGCCGCCCTGCGCGCCCAGGCTGATGCCCAGAATGTGAAACGACGCGCCGAGCAGGACGTTGAGAAAGCGCGCAAGTTCGCGCTGGAATCCTTTTGCAAGGAGCTACTGCCCGTAGTCGATAACCTGGAGCGCGCCCTGACGGTTACCGAGGGGCACGACGAGTCCGTGAAGCCGATCATAGAAGGACTTGAGCTGACCCTGAAGAGCTTTACCGATGCCCTGGGCAAGTTCCATATCGAGGTGGTGGACCCCCAGGGAGAGCCCTTCGACCCCAATTTACACCAGGCGATGAGCCTGGTTGAAAACCCCGAAGTAGAGCCCAATACAGTGATTGCCGTGATGCAGAAGGGGTACACGCTGCATTCCCGCCTGGTGCGCCCGGCGATGGTAATGGTAAGCAAAGCGCCGTCACAGTAGCAAATTGGCGGTGGGCCCCTTGAAATTTTCGGCCCAGCGCCAATATACAGAACATCATGAAAATTGCGGTTGGCTCAGCCAATCCGAACAAATTGCGGTTGGCTCGGCCAATCCGAACAAGGAGATGAACACATGGGCAAGATAATCGGTATTGATCTGGGGACGACCAATTCCTGCGTCGCTATCCTGGAAGGTGGCAAGGCCAGGGTTATTGAGAATGCAGAAGGCGACCGGACCACGCCGTCCATTGTTGCCTACACCGACGACGGTGAGATCCTGGTTGGCCAGAGCGCCAAGCGGCAGTCGGTCACCAACCCGCAAAATACGCTGCACGCTGTAAAGCGTCTCATTGGGCGCAAGTTCAAGGATGACGTGGTCCAGAAAGACATCAAGATGGTGCCTTACAAGATCATCGAAGCCGATAACGGCGATGCCTGGGTGCAGGCCAAGGACGAAAAAATGGCGCCGCCGCAGGTGTCCGCAGAAGTATTGCGCAAAATGAAGCGCACCGCCGAGGAGTTCCTCGGTGAGCCGGTTACCGAGGCGGTGATCACGGTGCCTGCCTACTTCAATGATTCCCAGCGCCAGGCAACCAAGGACGCCGGCCGGATCGCCGGGCTCGACGTGAAGCGGATTATCAACGAACCCACCGCTGCGGCACTGGCCTACGGTATGGACAAGGCCAAGGGCGATCGCACTATCGCGGTCTATGACCTTGGCGGCGGTACTTTCGATATATCCATCATTGAGATCGCGGAAGTGGATGGTGAACACCAGTTCGAGGTGTTGTCGACCAATGGTGACACATTCCTCGGCGGTGAAGACTTTGACCTGCGCCTGATCGAGTACCTGGCAGCAGAGTTCAAGAAGGAAAGTGGCATTGACCTGCACAGCGACCCACTCGCCCTGCAGCGGCTGAGGGAAGCGGCAGAGAAAGCGAAGATTGAGCTGTCCACCGCACAGCAGACCGAAGTCAACCTGCCCTACATTACCGCCGATGCAGCTGGTCCCAAGCACCTGGCTGTCAAGCTGTCGCGCTCCAAGCTGGAATCATTGGTTGAGGAGCTGGTCAAGCGCTCCATGGAGCCGGTGAAAGTCGCGCTGCAGGATGCCGGCCTGAGCCCCAGCGAGATCAATGATGTGATTCTGGTCGGTGGCCAGACCCGTATGCCGATGGTGCAGAAGATCGTCGCCGATTTCTTCGGTAAAGAGCCACGCAAGGACGTGAACCCCGACGAAGCAGTGGCTATGGGTGCCGCCATCCAGGGCGCCGTACTGTCCGGTGATGTCAAGGATGTCCTGCTGCTGGACGTGACACCGCTGACCCTGGGCATCGAGACCATGGGTGGTGTGGCAACGCCGCTGATTGAGAAGAACACCACGATCCCGACCAAGAAGTCGCAAACGTTCTCCACGGCGGACGATAACCAGACTGCGGTGACCATCCACGTCGTGCAGGGTGAACGCAAGCAGGCGGCACAGAACAAGTCCCTGGGTCGTTTTGATCTCGCGGATTTGCCGCCGGCACCGCGCGGTACACCGCAAATTGAAGTAACATTCGACCTGGACGCCAATGGCATACTCAATGTATCGGCCAAGGACAAGGCAACCGGCAAGGAACAGTCCATCCGCATTACAGCATCGGGTGGCCTGAACGAGGAAGAAATCGAAAAAATGATTTCGGATGCCGAGGCAAACGCGGATGCCGATGCCCGGTTTGAGGAAGTGGTTTCTGCTCGCAACACCTGTGATGGCCTGATCCACGCGTCACGCAAAACGCTGGAAGAAGCCGGTGACAACGCGACTGAAGATGAAAAAGCCGCTATTGAAGCCGCAATCACTGCTGCCGAGGAAGCCGTGAAAGAGGGCGACAAGGAGGCTATTGATGCAGCGGCAGCCAAGCTGACCGAAGCCACCGGCCCGGTAGCAGAAAAGATGTACGCGGCCCAGGCCGGTGCAGCTGAAGGCGCGGCGGGTGAAGCCGCCGGTGCGGGTGAACAGGGCAGCGCCCAGGGCGACGATGTGGTCGACGCCGAATTTGAAGAAGTGAACGATGACAAGAAGTAAGCAGTAGCGCTTCTGTCAATCGGGGCGGTCTGCCGCCCCGGATACCAATCTTGACCACGCGGGACATACGAGCCCGCGTAGTCATTTGCAAGGGTGCGGTTTAACGCCAGCTAGCTATGTCAAAAC
>JAWOAO010000100.1:0-3125 GCA_046498485.1 Marinobacter sp.
GTCGACATCGCACCAGGCATCGGCGCCCTGTCGCGATGTCGACTTCGCCTACCGTGCCCATCTGAAAGGCTTTCGGTTCAGACGTAGCCTCAAGGCCGAAGGCTACCATCACGACGCTGCAGCCGCCAACCTCCAGGCTCTGTGCCGTCGCTGGCGAAACGCTTCCCGCTCCGCCGTCCTCCTTTTCCAGAAGCACCCGGGGCTCCAGGCCCACATTCCCATGTTTCGGGACAAGACACCCATTGTTATGGGCCGCGATTCGCCAGCCTTGATCATCGACAAGCTCTTCCACCGCGTGACTGCGCGGCGCCCGCTCCAATGGTCGTTGGAACGGCTCGCCCATCTCTTTGAGATCTTTGCCCCCTGGCCGGCCTTGCTGCGGCTGCTCCACCGCTGGATCATCAGCAGCTACATCTACCAGGGCTACCGAGAAGGACTGCGCGAGCATGGTCCCATTCAGCCCCGTTCCAGCGACACTGGAGGGTGTTAGCGTGATGCAGATGCTGGAGCGCCGTCTCGTGGGGACCCGGCTGTGGAAATGGCTGATCTGTCTGGCCATGCTCGTGGCCGCGGCCCACCTTGGCCTGCCGGCACAATATCCGGTGGCAGCGAACCAATCACGATCAGCTGGATTACCTTACCTTCGAACGCCACCCAAAAACCCAGAATGATCAGCGCGGGAAGGCCGCACCAGACGGCCGCACGAACGCCATAATAGCCAGGTAGCGATTTGAGGTGGCGCACGCCACCGAGTGGCATGGCCAGGGCGCGGGAGCGGGCATAACCCAACCCGTAAGCGACCAACGCCAGCACAATCGTCAATAAAAGCAGGTTTGCCGGTTGCATGAGGATTCCTGTCGACAACTACAAATTTGTGCGAAGTTTACTTGGTTCAAAACCGCAAATCACTTCAACATTCTCTACAAACACAGAAAGGTGCAAGCTCCTGAAAGCCTGCACCCCCCTTTAACCAGAGCCTTTCGGCTTACTTCAGTTCGTCCAGAGCCAGGTTAGGCATGTTTTCAACCTTGTCCTGCAGAGCCATCAGGCCTTCGCGGGTCGGCACGATCAGTCCTACATCTCTCAGGTAACCGTTTGAACCCATGGCGCGTGGGCTGACAAATTCGGCAGCGTACTGCTCGATGCCGGGAACAACACCGATGTGGGCCTTCTTGACGTAGAAGAACATGGAGCGGGCAAGCGGGTACTTGTCTTCCGCGATGTTGTCCTGAGTCGGTTCAAAACCATTCAGTTTGGCGGCCTGCAGGCGATCGGCATTTTCTTCCAGGAAGCTGTAACCGAATACGCCGTACATACCTGTGTCACCAATCAGTTTCTGAACAATCAGGTTGTCGTTCTCACCGGATTCAATGAAGACGCCGTCTTCACGAATGCTCTGGCAAGTGGCCTTGTGCTCATTCTCGCTCAGGCTCTTGGCTTCCGGCAGCTTGTCACAACCGGCTTCAAGGCCAAGCTCGTTGAAAGAATCACGGGTACCGGAAGTCGGAGGCGGACCCATCACCACGATCGGCTTGTTCGGCAGACTGGAATCAACATCGCTCCAGTTCTTGTTGGGGTTTTTTACCCACTCGCCATCCACGGGAACCTTTTCACCCAGGGCCAGGAACAGCTGCTCCAGGGTCAGGTCCATCGGCTCAGCGTCTGCGGAACTGGCGACCACGATACCGTCAGAGCCGATACGGAACTCGGTGATGTCCGTCACGCCGTTGCCCTGGCAAAGCTCAAACTCAGAGGTCTTCATGCGACGGGAGGCGTTGGTGATGTCCGGGTGCTGGGTACCAATGCCCTGGCAGAAGATCTTGAGGCCGCCGCCGGAACCGGTGGACTCGATCTTCGGAGCCGGAAAATCACTGCTGGTACCAAAACGCTCGGCAACAACCGTTGCGAACGGATAAACAGTGGAAGAGCCGACGATGTTGATGGTGTCGCGGGCCATGGCCGGTGCTGACAGGGCGGCGATGCTGCCTGCCAGTGCTACGGATGTAAGGGCTGTCTTGAGTTTGATCACGCTGAGTCTCCATTTATCACTTTGACTTTTATGTCGGATTTTCTTCACCGATGTGTGCACAGTAAAGCCCTTGTATGACAAGTTTATGACAGTCTATGAAATGTAGAACAGTATGTTGAATTTTTCTTGCAGACCACCACCAGCTCGTTACCATGCAGGTCAAACAAATCACCAGCACCTTCACGGGCGACTTTCATGACGGCATACGATGACGACAAACCCAAGCCCCGCGGCGAATTGACGCTGCAGATTGTCCCGCTGCCCTCAGACACCAACGCCAACGGCGATGTCTTTGCCGGCTGGCTGGTCAAACAGATGGACATCGCCGCGGCCACCATGGCCGGGCGCACCTCCCTGGGTCGCAACGCCACCGTCGCGATGGACCGGATGGAATTTCTGTCGCCCCTGCGGGTTGGCTCCCAGGTCAGCTGCTACTGCGAGCTGGTCGACATTGGCCGCAGCTCGATGAAGATCAATGTCGAAGTCTGGACCCTGGACCGTAACGCGAAAACGCCCCGCAAGGTCACTGAAGGGTTGTTCGTTTACGTGGCCATTGATGAACATGGCCGTATTCGGGAAGTGCCGGCCCAAGGCAACTGATGGGTAGCGTCAAGGGCATCCGGATCAAGAGCCAGCTCCGCCTGAAGATCCGCGGCCCACACAGGCATGGCGACCAGCCAGGCCACCAGCATTAGCCTCCACTTCATGACACCACTCCTGAATCCAGAAAGCGCCGGATCACCGGCAGTTGTTTCAACATGGCCTTGTCCACAATCTTCGGCAAGATGCCGTTGATCACCACAAACAGTTTTTCTGGCCAGCCCAGAAAACGCCGGCGCTGGTCCTTGGCCATGGCCTTGAGAATTTCTGCGGCGACCCGCTCCGGCGCATCCATGGTTTTACCCAGGGCCCGATTCAGCTCGGTAACGGCATCCGGATTCATTGCCGTTGCGGTGGCTCTGGGGGCCACATAGATCACTTGCACCGCGGTATCGGCCAGTTCCCGGCGCAGCGCTTCGGTAAAGCCACGCAGGCCAAACTTGCTGGCGCAGTAGGCGGTGTAGCCAGGGAAGCCGATACTGCCGAAGGTCGAGCC
>JAWOAO010000158.1:0-10043 GCA_046498485.1 Marinobacter sp.
CCCACGCCCGCGACAAAAAAGAAGCATCCTGCGGCTGTGCCGGCTGTTATTCTGCCTACGGCGCTATCGGGCTTTACGCAGATATTTTCGAAGAGCTGGGCATTCTGGATAAACTGGAAGCCTTTGCCAGCTTCAACGGCGCCGATTTTTACGGACTGCCCAGAAATACCGACACCATTTGTCTGGTACGCGAGCCCTGGGTTATGCCCCAACAACTGCCATTGGCCGATGGCACCATCGTACCCCTGAAAGCCGGTGAAACTGTTCACTGGCGCATGGCGTAAATTACTTTAAATTCATACCGCGAACATCGGAGTTCGAGTGTCAGAAGAAAACAAACAGCCACACCCTATGTCTCGTCGCTTCCGCGGTTTTTTACCGGTGGTTGTTGATGTTGAAACCGCCGGCTTCAATCCCGAACGGGATGCCCTGCTGGAAATCGCCGCTGTCATGGTCACCATGGATGATGACGGCTGGGTCCGCCGGGGTGAAACCTTCGTGCAGCAAATCGATCCGTTCGAAGGCGCCAACCTGGAACAGTCCGCCCTGGACTTTACCGGCATCGACCCCTGGAGCCTGGAGCGAGAAGCCGTGCCCGAGCGGGAAGGTCTGAGCGAGATCTTTTCACCGATCCGCAAGGCCGTCAAAGAGCACGACTGCAAGCGCGCGGTTCTGGTTGGCCATAACGCCACCTTTGACCACAATTTCGTGTTCGCAGCGGCTCTGCGGGCAGACATCAAGCGCAATCCATTCCACCCGTTTTCAACCTTTGATACCGCTGCCCTGGCTGGCCTGGCCTATGGCCACACCGTTCTGGCCCAGGCCTGCAAGCTGGCGGGCATTCCGTTTAACAGCAAAGAAGCGCACTCCGCGGCTTATGATGCGGAGAAAACCGCGGATCTGTTCTGCGGCATCGTCAACCGCTGGAAGGAACTGGGCGGCTTCCCACCGCCAGTGATTGAGATCGACGAAGAGTAAGAATTTCTTGCCGCAGAGACTAAAAAACCCGCCGAGGCGGGTTTTTTAGTGGCCGGAATTCCGGTTACCAGTAGATTCCGCGCATGATGGCGGCGAACGCCACTTGCTCGGAAGACACCTTCGGCCTTTCACCGGATTTGCTGCCTGCGGCAGAGGGTGAATCCGGGAACATCCGGTAGCCGGTGTTCATTACGATTTCAGCCATTTTCGGTGCCAGCGCGTGCAGTACCTGAGCAAACACGCCCAGGCGGGTAGCAACGCGCTTGGGACGGTACACAATGGCGTCTGCCACCATCTGTGCGGCCTCGTCCGGCGACAGCGTCGGCACCGAGTCGTAGATCTTGGTGGGCGCAATCATCGGCGTTTTCACCAGTGGCATGTTAATGGTGGTGAACGTGACGTTGCGATCAGACCACTCAGAGGCGGCACAACGGCTGAATGCATCCAGCGCCGACTTGGAGGCCACGTAGGCCGAGAACCTGGGTGCATTGGTCAAAACGCCGATGGAGGAAATGTTCACCACGTGGCCGCGGCGACGCTCCAGCATCTTGGGTGAAAAGCCCATGATCAGGCGCACAGAGCCAAAATAGTTCAGCTGCATGGTCCGCTCAAAGTCGTGGAAACGGTCGAAGGACAGATCCAGTGACCGGCGGATGGAGCGACCCGCGTTGTTGATCAGCACGTCGACATGGCCATGGTTGTCCAGCACGGTTTTTATAAACTCATCGCAGGCTTCCATGTCGGAAAAATCGCACGGATACGCGTGCACACTGGCACCGCGGGACTCCAATTCGGCCGCCACCTCTTTCAGGCGCTCCAGTTTACGGGCGCCGATCACCAGAATCGCACCGGCATCCGCCAGCTTCTGGGCGGTGGCCAGACCAATACCCGAGGTTGCCCCGGTCACCACGCAGACGCGGCCCTCAACGGTTCCCCGCAGCGTGCGGTCCTTGAACAGATCCGGATCCAGGTGGCGCTCCCAGAAGTCCCAGATCACCGGCGCAAAATCGGTCAGGCGCGGCACCACAATACCGGTGTCCTTCAAAACGCGCTCGGTTTCACGGGCGTCAAAACGGGTCGGATAGTTGATGAACGACATCACCGACGGTGGAATGCCCATGTCATCGAGGACCGCCGCAGTCAGGCGCTTGACCGGCGGCAGGTTCTTCAGGCTCTGGCGAATGAACGGCGGAATAAAACCAAACATACGGGAATCGATCCGCATGCCCATTTTGGGGGCATGACCGGCTTCGCTGAAAATATTGAGAATCTCACCCACTTTGTAAGGATCCGAATCCACCAGGTGGAAACACTTGCCGTCCTCACCGTCCAGGTGAGCAATGTGGTCCATGGCGTTGACCACAAAATCCACTGGCACGATGTTCAGGCGGCCACCTTCAATACCGATGGTCGGCATCCATTGCGGCAGGGCATGGCGGATTTTCTGGATCATCTTGAAGAAGTAATAGGGCCCATCTACCTTGTCCATCTCGCCGGTTTCGGAGTGGCCGATGACCATACCCGGGCGATAGATCCGGAACGGCACCTTGCATTCGTCCCGCACCACTTTTTCAGACTCGTGCTTGGTCCGCAAATAAGGGTGATCCAGCTTTTCCGCTTCCTCAAACATGTCCTCGCGGAAGATCCCTTTAAACAGCCCGGCGGCGGCAATGGAAGACACGTGATGGAAGTGTTTGGCAGCCATGGCTTCTGCAGCCTGTACCGCGGCCCGGGTACCTTCGATGTTGGTGGCCGCCTGGGAATCCTCATCGGCGCCCATGTCGTAAACGGCCGCAAGATGGAAAAAGTGGTCCACATTTCCTTTCAGGGATTCCAGAGTCCTGGCATCAATTCCCAGGTTCTTGCTGGTGAGATCCCCGATCACTGCCTTCACCCGGGAGTCATCGACGCCCCAACGCTCACGCAGCCTGGCCAGTTTATCCTGGGACTGCTCACGTACCAGTACATGAACCGTGCCGCCACGGGCCAGTAACTTTTCTACCAGAAAACGACCGATAAAGCCGGTCCCGCCTGTCAGGAAATAATTCATAGATAATCCGTCCTGCCTGTTGCTCTGTTGTTGTCATTTTACCAGCGCAGATAAGACTAAAGTCGTAACCTGCAATCCCTTGGTCGGAATTCTACTTAACTGTAACCTTTATGTATCGAAGTTTTTTAGAGCATTTACTCCGTAAGCATTTGTTTTTGTTAGAGCCATTACTCTAAAATCTGACCCTTGTCTGACCGTAAATGCCCGGAATAACGGCTGCAGGCTTGAGGTTAGCACAGTAAACGGCGGCCGGGGCCCGCTGGCCGCAATTACCGATGAGCAATGCAAGCAATGCCCGGCAATGCGATAATCGGGAACTTTTTGCGCCTGAAGGCGTCACTCATTAGCCAATATATTGAGGTTTACCGAAACCCTATGCAGCACGACACGCCCAACACCGAACGCTACATCGCCATTGCCCGCGCCTGCCTGAAGGCCATCAACGATACCGCCGCCGACAGTGATAGCCGGGAAGACAAGATTCAGGCCGTCTACCAGGCCATCGACAAGGCGTTCCAGGCGGAATTTGCCGACTACCGGCAGGCCACTGCCATTATGGCTACCGTGCTGGAGCGTATTGCGTCCGGCGAACTGGATGCTGATAAAGCCGCCAGTCTGGCCCGCCAGACGCTGGATCAGCAACCGGCCAATACCAAGACCGGATCCATGCACTGAAATCCTGATGATCATCTGAACCACCGGACTGAAGAGGCCCCATGACTGCTGAACGCCCCGCGCGCCACCGCCTGTACCGCATCCAGTGTTTGTTATTGCTGCTGATTGGCAGTGTGCTGCTCAGCCCTTATGCCGCAGCCAGCGTATCGCCCATCAAAAGTCCGAATGACCCGAACCAGTACCGGTACCTGGAACTGGACAATGGTTTGCGGGTTATTCTGGCCTCAGACCCGGAAGCCGACAAAGCGGCGGCCTCCATGAACGTGGCCGTCGGCAGCGGTGACGATCCCGCTGACCGGGAGGGCCTGTCGCACTTCCTCGAACACATGTTGTTCCTGGGTACCGAAAAGTATCCGGACCCGGGTGAATACCAGCAGTTCATCCGCAGTCATGGCGGCAGTCATAACGCGTTCACCGCCTTTGCCGACACCAATTACTTCTTCGATGTCGAGGCGGAGTTTCTGGAGCCCACCCTGGACCGTTTTGCCCAGCAGTTCTCCCACCCGCGGTTCACAGCGGAACTGGTTGACCGGGAGCGTAACGCGGTGCATTCCGAATATAGCGCGAAGCTTAAAGAAGATGGCCGGCGCTTTCTGTCGGTCCGTAAAGCCGGCGGCAATCCGGACCATGCCTTCAGCCAGTTTGCCGTCGGCAACCTGACCACGCTGGAAAATACTGAAGCTAACCCGCTGCGGCCGGATCTGATTCAGTTCTGGCAGGAACAGTATTCTGCCAACATCATGACGCTGGCGGTGTATGGTCCACAATCGCTGAACGACCTCGAGAATATGGTACGTCAGCGTTTTACCGCCATCGAAAACCGCGACCTGACCGCCAAAATCCACCCGCAGCCGCTCTACGATGACAACCGATTACCCGAGCGTATCACCGCCGAAAGCCTGAGAGACGCCCGCAGCCTGACGCTGTCGTTTCCGATTCCGTCCCAGCAGGATAACTACCGCACCAAGCCGGCATCTTACGTCGCCACCCTGCTGGGCCATGAAGGCACCGGCAGTCTGTTTGACACCCTCAAGACCGCCGGTCTGGTAGAAGCACTCTCCGCCGGCCTGGGTATGGATACCGGCGAGCACGCCACCCTGGATGTCAGAATGTCACTGACCCGCGAAGGCCTGGAGAAGCAGGATGCCATCATTGCCCTGACCTTCCGTTACATCGATCAGATCCGTACCCAGGGCGTCAGCCAGCAACGCTTCGATGAAATGAAGCAACTGGCGTTGATTGATTTCCGCTTCCGCGAACGCAGCGAACCCATGAGCGAAGCCATGCGACTGTCCAGTCTGCTGCGAGATTATCCGCCGGCCGACATTCTGAGGGCGCCCTGGCTGATGGATCGCTTTGCTCCGGAGCAATATCAGGCCATCCTGGATCAGCTGACGCCGGCCAACCTGAAAGTCTGGGTCTCCGCACCCAATCAGAATTTTGCAACACCCTTGTTCACCGACTGGTACCAAACCCCCTGGCACCGGGAGCCGCTGACCGTTCTGGATGAGGTGGATTCGTCCCTGGCGGCCCAGCTCACCCTGCCGGCGGCAAACCCCTTCGTGCCGGAAAATCTTGATCTGGTACCCGGCCAAAGCATGGCCCAGCCGATTCAGCTGGGCGAGTTTGACGGTCTCGATATCTGGTACGCCAGGGACACCCGATTCAACACCCCCAAGGCCAACGTCTTCGTCAGCCTGCGCACGCCGGAAGCCCGGGCCTCGGCCCGCAATGAAGTACTTACGCAACTGCTGGTCGACGCCATTGATACCAACCTGAACGCCTGGGCCTATTCTGCCCGGTTGGCCGGGCTGGACTACAGCATCTATCCGCATCTGCGCGGTGTGACCCTTCGGGTAGGCGGCTACAACGACAAGCTGCACAAGCTGGTCAACCGGGTACTGCTGGAGTTTTCCGACCCCGACTTTACCGAGCAGCGGTTCCGGATTGCCCGCCAACGGCTGATTGATGGCCTGGAAAACAAAGCCAAAGATCGTCCGGTGCAGCAAACCTCTGAATTCATCCAGACCGCCCTGATTGACGGCACCTTCCCGGTGGCCGAAAAACTGGCCGCCGCCCGTGACGTCACTCTGGCAGAACTGGAAGCCTTCGGGGCCGAACTGGTGGCAAAAACCGATCCGGTCATGCTGGCCCACGGCAACCTGACCGAAGCCTCTACCCTGAATATGGCCAGACAGGTTCAGGCCATGGTGTTGAACAACCGGGAGCGCACCGTGGTGGAGCGCTCACAGATTCGCCAACTGCCGGAAGGTCAAACCATTGCGGTGCTGGACGTAGAGCACCCGGATACCGGCTATACCCTCTATTTGCAGGGCAAAGACACCTCCTTTGAAGAGCGGGCGCGCTATCGTCTGCTGGCGCAGATTCTGAGCAGTCCGTTCTATGAAGACCTCCGGACCACTCGCCAGCTCGGCTACATTGTCTATGCAACCGCATTCGAGATTCTGGAAACACCGGCACTGGGCCTGGTGGTGCAATCACCCGAAGCGACCAGTGATGCGATTGATAACGCGGTTACCGAATTTGCTGAGGGTTTTGCCAAGCAACTGAGTGAGCTGGGTAGCGAGCGGCTGAACCGGGAAAAGCAGGCAATCATCAGCCAACTGTCAGAGCGTGACCGCCAGCTTGGTGAGGTGTCCAGCCGTTATTGGACAGAAATTGACCGCAACAACACCCGTTTCGATAGCCGGGAGCAGCTGGCCGAGGCCGTTCGTGATGTCAGCCTTGAGGAACTCCAGGACACCTTCCGCGAGGCGCTGATCGAGCGCCAACGAGCGCTGCAGGTAAGCACCAGCGGAGAACACAGCAACGGCGCCGTCGTCCTGGGTGAACTTCGCCAGCGCGGTGCTGTACCTGAGCCTCAGAGCAACTGACGGTCACCCACCATACGCCGGAAGCGTAGCCAGTCATCCGGCTCATCGACATCCCAGCGGGGCTCCAGTAGATACACACTGAGCCCCGCTTTTTTCATTTGCGCCAGCGTTTGTTCCAGCACCCTCGGGGTGCCCCATTCAATACCCGCGAGGGCATCGGCCGTCAGCTTGCGGGCTCCGATCAACACATAGCCCCCGTCATCAGATGGTCCAAGCACCACATCGGCATGGTCCAGAGCCACCACCGCCGATCGGATATAGCCGGGGTCGACCGAGGGGCAATCACTGCCAATCACCAGCGCCCTGGAATAGGCTTCAATGCCCTGCGTTAGCGCCCGGAACATACGTTCGCCCAGATCCTCACCTTGCTGGAAATACTGTTGCAAACCGGCCCCTTCAATATTGGCCAGCAGGGAGTCGGCGTATTCGGGCGGCTGTTCCAGCGGGCGATCCCACCAGAAACTGACGTCATAACCGGTCGCACAGAGGTTATCGAGCACTTCCAGACTGAGGGTAATGTGCGCCTGTAACGCACCGGCAACACCCAAGGCCGGAATCAACCGGGTTTTAACCCGCCCCGGCTGCGGCCATTTGGCAAACTGCATCAGCATGGCCGGCGAATTGTCAGTGTTTTGCATGGCGCACATTCCTCCGCCAGAGGGCTGCCAGAGACTCCGGCGCGTCACCACGCCAGTACCGCCAGCGCAGACGCCCCATCAGCACAATGGTCGGCCACACACCGCCCTGCTCCCAGCGCCGGCTATCGGTGGTCACCGGCGCCGCAATGCGACACGGGCGAGCCACCCGTTTCAATCGTTTTGATAATTCGACATCTTCCATCAGGGGCATGGGCCGAAAGCCTCCCAGAGCTTCAAAAACATCCCGACGAACAAACAACCCCTGATCGCCGGTACAAATCCCGGTAAGCCGGGAACGCCAGTTCATAAACCACGCCACCACGCGAAACATCCACCGGTCACCACTCAAGCGAACATCAAACCGCCCCCAGGCACGGCCATACCGACAGGCATCGGTGAGGCGTGCCAGAGCATCTTCGGGTAAGCGGGTGTCTGCGTGCAAAAAGAGAATCAGGTTACCCCGGGCCTGGGCGGCTCCGGCATTCATTTGTACAGCCCGGCCCGGGTCGGAGACCAGCAGCCGATCACACAGCGGGCGCGCAAGAGTGCGGGTGTTATCAGAACTGCCGCCATCGACCACGATCAGTTCATGACCAGCCTGCCGAATGGGCTGGAGAGCCTGCAGGGTTTGCTCAATGCCGGTGGCTTCCATCCAGACCGGAACAACCACACTGAGCGACAAGGCTTTCGAGGCATTGGGATCCATAGTAACGGCTAACCAACCAAAGACAATGTCCAACCATAACCGGACACCCCTTGAGCCACAAGCCCTGGCCCGCTATCATACCGCCTCTTCTGAAATGCCTCCGTAGCTCATCTGGATAGAGCGTCCCCCTCCTAAGGGGAAGGTAACAGGTTCGAGTCCTGTCGGGGGCACCACCTTTTTGCCCTACCCCCTCGCTCTTATACCGCTCACTGCTAAGAAGCACCGGCTCCACGCTCCTAACCATCAGTATTCCGTGCTTTAATTGGCACGATAAACTGCGAGAACCGGAGTGCATGAATGAGCGGAACCTGTAACGAGCAATGTGACCATAAAGCATCTGGCCCGGGCGACACCACGCAGCCACACACTTCCGGCTCACCCGCCAACTGGCTCAGTGTCTATAAGGTTCCGAAGATGGATTGTCCGTCGGAAGAGCGGATCATCCGTATGGCGCTCGGTGGGTTCGATTCCATCCAGTCACTGTCATTTGATTTGTCTGACCGCACACTGAAGGTTCTGCATAACGGAGAGGCCGAAGCCATCACCAGCAAGCTGGCAACGCTTGGCCTGGGAGCCTCCCTGCAGGATACCCGGGAACCAGATCCTGCAACCCTCAAAGCTGCCCGATCCTCCGCCACCCGTGAGTCTGAACAATCAGGCACCTTGTGGATACTATTGACAATCAACGGCCTGATGTTCCTGATCGAGATGACCATGGGCCTGATTGCCCAGTCCGCCGGACTGATTGCCGACTCGGTGGATATGTTTGCCGATGCTGCCGTTTACGGTCTTGCACTTTATGCCGTTGGCCATGGCGTCAGAATGCAGGTTCGTGCTGCCCACATTGCCGGCATTCTTCAGCTCATTCTTGCCATTGGGGTACTGGTTGAAGTCGGCAGGCGTTTTTTCTTCGGTAGCAACCCGGAATCACTGATGATGATGGCCATCGCATTTCTGGCCCTGATTGCCAATGTCAGCTGTCTGTTGCTGATCTCGAAGCACCGTGACGGTGGCGCTCATATGAAAGCCAGCTGGATATTCTCAGCTAACGATGTGGTCATCAATCTGGGCGTTATCCTGGCGGGGGCGCTGGTGGCCTGGACCGGCTCCAATTATCCGGACCTGATTATCGGTGCAATCGTAGGGGCAATCGTGCTTAGCGGCGCCAGGCAAATCCTGGCGCTCAAGGGGTAAAGGAGGTGGGCGGTGTATTGAAGCCCCGGGCGGTTCCCAAAGGCCCTGCCATCATTATGGTGATGGTGTGGGACGCCGGCGGCCACGACAACATCCGAGCAGCGATACACAGCCAACATCAAGACTTTCAAGAAAGGGGGTTCGGAGTTACCGTCGGAGACTAACAAGCCGCAAACTTCCATAGCCAGAAGCAAATGTTCCAGCTATGGAATTGCCTTACACTGAAAATCAGTGGTAATGGCGGGCAGCAGCAACAACCTTTTGGGCCATGGCCTCGTCATTGCAGTGATCAGCGATATCACCTAGGGCAACAACGCCCATCAGATCCTTGTCTTCAGCATTATTCAGAACCAGCAAACGCTGCACTTCCTGGTCTGCCATATTCTGGATAACGTTTTCGATAGTTTCGTCTTCAAAGGTATACAGCACTTTACCAGTCGCTATCGAACTGGCCTTATCGTCCGGACTTTTGCCTTCAGCCACTGCACGGACAGTGATATCACGGTCGGTAACAACGCCGGTAACTTTACTACCATCACTCAATGGCTCAAAACCGCTATTATTGTCGCGCATTGCAATTGCGACTTCACGAATGGTTGCGTTGGCATCAAGATACTGTGGGTGTTTTGTCATGACGTCTTTAACTTGCATAATCAATGTTCCTTTTTATTGAAAATAGAAGTTAGAAAACTATTCTGATGAGTATATCCCTCACCCAATTTTTATATTTTTGGTCGGTGTAAAAACATTCAACCCCTTCAGCCCGGATTATTCATAAAAAAGCTGAACCTTGCCGCTGTTTCTGTTCGAAGGCCTGTTGGGCCGGTACTTACCGACAGACGCGACAATGGTGCGCGCCTCCCGTTCAGGTAGGAGCAGAGAGCATCGAGTCTTGTTCTCTTCCCGTA
>JAWOAO010000168.1:0-4397 GCA_046498485.1 Marinobacter sp.
GGCGAGCAGTATTACCGCACCAATCAGCGAAACGATGAAGCTCATGACAGTGATGCCCTCGTTTATGGATCCGGCGCCGATCATCGGGCCGATCAGCCACCCGCCAATCAATGCACCAACGATACCGACCACGATATTGAGGATGATGCCCTGCTGGCCGTCAGTACCCATAATCAAGCTCGCAACCCAGCCCACCAGGCCGCCCATGATGAGCCATATAATGATACCCATAATTTTCCTCCAGATAATGACGACGCACCAGGCGCCCGTTGACTGAGCATATAGCTGCTGTGCCCTGTTCACCGTGCGTTACCGCACTCTCAATGCATTCGAGGATCGTGGTAACCACCCCTATGTGGGCTACCGCACCGACCAGGCTACGCCTCGCTGCCTACTATTCGAAAACAAGCCGGGTAACAACGGCCGAATTGGTGAACCGAACCCAAGGGCGCAGTCCACCTTTTGGTGTGCTGCCTGACTGCATTCAGGAATGAACCATGAACATGGAATGCCATCTCAAGACTGCGTCAGGCGCGGTACCGGCCGTAAACCTGAGTGACGACATGCCGGAATCACAGCATTGACCGCAGACAGCCTGCGCTTTGTTGTCAATCGGCTTCGAGGGCGTTTGTGGGTCAAGCCACTGGTACTTTGTGTACTCGCTATTGGTGGTACCTTTATCGCCATGCTGGCTGACGGTACGGGGCTGTCCAGTGTATTGCCGAGGATCACCCTGAAATCTGTCGAGTCTTTGCTGTCTATCATGGCTTCCAGCATGCTGGTAATTGCGACGTTTGCGGTAGGGTCCATGGGTGCCGCTTATGCATCCGCCAGCACCGGGGCAACACCTCGTTCGATACCGCTGGTTATTGCTGATGACGTTACCCAGAACGCGTTGTCTGCGTTTATCGGCGCCTTTATTTTCAGTATTGTTTCCCTGATAGCCGTCCAGAACCACCTGTTTGGCTCTGCAGGCCGATTTGCAATTTTCGTGCTTACCCTTCTGGTATTTGCCATTGTCGTCATCACTTTCGTACGCTGGGTGGACAGAATTGCCCGGCTGGGCCGGGTGGTAAACACCATTGCACAAGTGGAAAAGGCCGCAAGCGACGCACTGGATCGTCGTCGCCATGCCCCCACACTCAGCGCTTTGCCTGCCTCACTGCATCAGCCCGAAAACAAAGGTGTACCGGTATACTCGTCGACCGTTGGCTATGTTCAGCATATTGATCTGAACACATTGCAATCCTGCGCCAAAGCGCTCGATTGCCACGTGAGAGTCACCGCCCTGCCTGGTACCTTTGTGACCGCACATCGCCCGCTGATGCGTATTGAAGGGCATATTGACCAGTGGGAAGCGTTTAAACCAGACGCCTTTTCCAACGCCTTCAAGATCAGTTCAAACCGCTCTTTTGAAGACGATCCACGCTTCGGGCTGCTTGCCTTGTCCGAAATCGCCGACAAAGCACTTTCGCCCGGGATCAATGATCCGGGAACCGCGATCAATGTCATTGGTACGCTGGTACGACTGTTTACGCTTTGGCAATCTCCGCTCGAACAGGATCAATTACTGCCGATCACTTACGATCGGGTCTTGATACCGGAGCTGAAGACTCACGACTTGTTCGACGATGCCTTTACGGCAATCGCCCGTGACGGCGCAGGTATCGTTGAAGTGTCCATTCGTCTGCAGAAAGCGCTCTGTGCCCTGGCCGAAACAGATGACCAGGCGATGGTCATCGCCGCAAAAAAACATTCACAGACGGCGCTTGCCCGTTCGGAATACGCCCTGTCCCTGCAGGAAGATATTGACGCTGTGCGCAGAACGGCTGCGTTTTCCGCTGTCCGCTCGAAAATGGGAAAATGATCCGGGCCCCGGGTGGGCCCCCCGCCATGCAAACCAGCCTGGACGTTTGGCATCAGGCTAAATCGTTGCAGTTCCCGCAACGATGAGGAGTGTGGCTGGATGCCTGACTCACCAGCACAAAAACGGCCTGTTTACCGCTGCATCAAAATGCCTCTTTCTGGCACCATTACCGACAAGAGAATCGAATCGCCACGAGACGTGGAATTCAGGATGTGAACGCAAGATACGCAAGAAGGGTTAGGCGGTCTGCTCGCTGTTGCTCAAGGGCAGATCACGACGCACCGGTATGGTTGGGGGCCTATTTCCACCCTTGAGCTATACTCGGCTCAACATCTTCCAAACGCTGACTTCACGCACACAGGCTCCGGGCAGAGACACGATTCATGACGACCCAGCCAGACCATCCGGTTTTTCACACCGCCGGCCTGACCAAAACCTATCAACAGGGCGAGGTGCAGGTGCAGGCCCTGCGCGGAGTGGATCTTGACCTTTACGCAGGTGAACTGGTGGTGATGCTGGGCGCTTCCGGCTCCGGAAAATCCACGCTACTGAACATTCTGGGCGGTCTGGATGTGCCCAGCAGCGGCGACGTGAAGTATCTGGATACCGACCTGGGCCGGGCCACCGACAAGGAACTGACCCGCTACCGGCGCGACTACGTCGGTTTCGTGTTCCAGTTCTACAATTTGATTCCCAGCCTGACCGCCCGGGAAAACGTGGTCGCCGTCACTGAAATCGCCCGCAGCCCGATGGACCCGGACGCCGCACTGGCGCTGGTGGGGCTGGCCAACCGGGCCGACCACTTTCCGGCGCAGCTGTCCGGGGGCGAGCAGCAGCGGGTGGCCATTGCCCGTGCCATCGCCAAGCAGCCCAAGGTCTTGCTGTGCGACGAACCCACCGGCGCCCTGGATTCCGCCACCGGCATTCTGGTGCTGGCTGCCCTGGACAAGGCCAACCGGGAAACCGGAACCACCACCGTGATCATCACCCACAACGCCTCCATCGCACAGATGGCAGACCGTGTGATCACCTTGTCTGATGGCCTGATCAGCGGTGAACACCGTAACCCGACGCGGCAAGACCCGCGCACCCTGAGCTGGTAACGGGTGTTTCCCTTCCGCGCCAGCATTCTGCACACCAAGCTGCGCCGGGAAATCTGGCAGATGCGTGGTCAGCTACTGGCCATTGCTCTGGTGATTGCCGGTGGCGTAGCGGTGTGCCTGATGTCGCTGGTGAATTACGCGTCCCTCAGCGCCACCCGGGATCAGTACTACCAGCAACACCAGTTTGCCGACGTTTTCGTAGCGCTGAAACGGGCACCCCGTCATCTGCTGCCACAGCTGGCGCAGATCCCCGGCGTCACCCGGCTCAGTGGCCGCGTCGAGGGCGGGGCCAAGCTTGAGGTCGCCGGTTTTAAGGATCCGGTATCCGCCCACCTGGTCTCGGTTCCGGAAACCGGCCAGCCTGATGTTAACCAGCTGTACCTGCGCCAGGGCCGGCTGCCCGACCTCAGCCGCAGTGATGAAGTCACCATTATCGGCAGTTTTGCCGACGCCCATAGCCTGCAGCTGGACGATCAGCTGACCGCCATCATCAACGGCCGCCGACAAACCCTCACCATCGTCGGCATCGCCGAATCCCCGGAATTCATCTACGTGATCCCGCCAGGCGGCATGCTGCCGGACTACCAGCGCTTTGGCGTGCTCTGGATGTCACAGTCGGGGCTGGCGGCGGCCATGGACATGAAAGGCGCGTTTAACAGTCTGGTGTTACAGATAACCCCGGCCTCCGCCAGCGAAGACGTGATTGACCAGCTGGACCGTTTGCTCGAACGATACGGCAGTACCGGGGCCTACGCCCGGACCAATCAGTTCTCCCATCGCTTCCTGAGTGACGAGCTGGAACAGCTGAAAGCCATGGCAATGATTTTCCCCGCCATCTTTATGGGCGTCGCCATGTTCCTGCTCAATGTGGTGGTGGGCCGGTTGATCAGCACCCAACGGGAGGTTATTGCGGTGCTGAAGGCCTTCGGCTACAGCAACCGGCAGATTGGCTGGCATTACAGTCAGCTGGTGTTCAGCATCGCCCTGGCGGGCTTGCTCATCGGCACCGCGGCCGGCCTCTGGCTTGGCCGCATGCTGGGCGGGCTGTACATGGAATACTACCGCTTTCCGGAGTTGCTGTTCCGGATCAGCCCGCTCTGGATACTGGCACTGGCCGCCATAAGCCTGACCGCGGCCTGGCTTGGCGGTTGGCGCGCTATCCGCAGCGCGGCTGCCTTGCCACCGGCCGAGGCCATGCAACCGGAGGGCCCGGCCAGATACCGCATCACCCTGCCCGAGCGAGTGTTGTCCTGGGTGCAGTTCCAACAGCCGTCACGCATGATTGTGCGGCAACTGGCCCGCCGCCCGGGCCGCACCGCGCTGGCCATCGCCGGAATCGCCATGGCCACGGCCATTGTGGTGGTGGGCAATTTCCAGTTCAGCTCGGTGTCACTGATGGTACACACCCAGTTTGCCCGGGTTCAGAA
>JAWOAO010000111.1:0-2746 GCA_046498485.1 Marinobacter sp.
GAGGTCTGGTACGTGCTGCTCCTGTTCGCGATCCTGGTGATGCTGGTCTACTCGATTCGCGATCACATGACATCTGAAAGGCCTGACCTGGACGGTGTCTTTCTCAGTAACTTCGCCTCCAACAATCTGGTCGAGGCGCTGGGGCGTGTGCCTGGCGTTGGTTCTGCTGAGGTTATGGGGGCGAAAGACTACAGTATGCGAATCTGGCTGGACCCGCAGCGCATGTCGTCTCTTGATATTACCGTTGCCGAGGTGGCGGCGGCACTGCGGGAGCAGAACCAGATTGTAGCCGCCGGCAAGCTTGGCCAATCGCCGGTGCCGGCCGGCCAGCAGTTTGTTTACAGCATACAGAGCCGCGAGCGGCTCTCAGATCCTGATGAATTCGCCCAGACCATTCTCAGGGCCAAACCCGATGGCGGGTTTGTGCGCCTGCTGGATGTCGGTCGCATCGAGCTGGGTTCGCGCTCCTATGCATCCACCGCCAAGCTGAACAACCGGGATACGGCGTTTGTGGTGATTTACCAGCTGCCGGATGCCAATGCGTTGGAGGTCGCGGAAAATGTCAAACAGCTCATCAACGATGCGGCTCCCGGATTTCCCGACGGTGTCAAGTACAGTGTTCTTTTCGACAGTACCGAATTTATCAGCCGATCCATTGATGAAGTGATTATTACCCTGCTGCAGGCCGTCGGGCTGGTGATACTGGTGGTATTCCTGTTCCTGCAGAACTGGCGGGCCACACTGATTCCCAGCATTGCTATTCCGGTCTCGCTCATTGGTACCTTTGCCGTTATGGCGGTGCTCGGGTATTCCATTAACACCATTACTCTGTTCGGGCTGGTGCTCGCCATCGGTATTGTCGTGGATGATGCGATTGTGGTGATCGAAAACGTTGAGCGGCTGCTGCAGGAGGAAAAACTGCCCATCCGCGAAGCGGTTACCAAGGCCATGGCCGAGGTGACTGGCCCGGTTATTGCCACAACACTTGTGCTGTTGGCGGTGTTCGTGCCGGTCGGTTTCATGCCGGGGATCACCGGCGAGCTGTACAAACAGTTTTCCGTGACCATTTCCGTGGCGGTGGTTATTTCATCCATTAACGCGCTGACCCTGAGCCCGGCACTCTGTGTTTTATTGTTGGGGCGGGGCAACACCCAGGCGATTCCTTGGTTGAGTCCTTTCGAAAAGCTGATCACCAGTGGCACCAGAGGCTACGACAGCCTGGTAACGCGGCTGCTTCGCAAGGGTGCCCTGATGGGTTTGGCTCTGGGGGCGATCCTGCTCGCCAGCGTCGGCCTTTTCAAGGCGGTGCCAGCCGCGTTTGTACCTCCGGAAGATCAGGGATTCCTGTTTGTGGATGTGCAGCTTCCAGACGCCGCAGCTCTTGAGCGTACCGACGCTGTGCTGGAAAAAGTCACGAATGTGGTGCTGGAAGATCCAGCAGTCACCGACTTCATCACAGTGTCGGGGTTTTCGCTATTGGGCGGCGCCAACTCTAACCACGGTCTTGGCATTGTGATGCTGAAAGACTGGGAAGAGCGTGAGGACGATGCGCTGAGCCTGGAGCAGGTTATCCCCCGGCTATCATCACGGCTCTGGTCGATCGCGGAGGCGCAGGTGATGGTGTTCAATCCACCGCCCATTCCCGGGCTGGGTACATCGTCCGGGTTCGACTTCCGGCTCCAGGACACTCAGGGGCGGGACGTCTCCGAGCTTTCGCAGGTCATGAATGGCCTGATTTTCGCGGCCAATGAGCACGATGCACTGTCGAGAGTTTACAGTACCTATCGAGCCAATATTCCCCAATACCTGTTGCAGGTAGACCGCAATAAAGCGAAAGCGATGGGCGTTCAGCTTTCAGACATTTTTTCGACCCTGCAGACACAGATGGGATCGTTGTATGTAAATGACTTTACCCGCTTCGGCAAGAATTACCGAGTGTTGCTGCAGGCCGAAGGCCGCTATCGGCGGGGGCCGGAAGACCTGTCTTTCTACCAGGTGCGTAACCAGCAGGGTGATATGGTACCGCTCACCACTCTGGCCTCCCTCGAGCCGGTTCTTGGCCCGTCGACCATCCAGCATTTCAACCTTAAACGTTCTGTGACCATTTCCGGTGAAGCTGCCGCGGGTTATGCCAGTGGCGATGCGATCAAAGCGATGGAAAGTCTGGCGGAAAAACTGCCTCAGGGTTACGAATTCAGTTGGGCCGGGCAGAGCTTGCAAGAGATACAGGCTGGCAGTCTGGCTGCAGTGATTTTTCTGCTGGCCATTGTTTTCGTGTACTTGTTTCTGGTGGCCCAGTATGAAAGCTGGAGCCTTCCTCTGGCCGTGATCGGTGCGGTGCCGCTGGCCATGTTTGGCGCGATGGGTGGGCTCTGGCTGCTTGGCATGGCCAATAACATCTATGCCCAGGTAGGGCTGGTGCTGTTGATCGGCCTGTCGACCAAAACCGCGATCCTGATTGTGGAATTTGCCGTGCAGCTGAAACAGTCCGGGCTGGCCACGGCCGAGGCGGCCAGAAAGGCAGCCGTGCTGCGATTTCGTGCGGTTCTTATGACGGCTCTGTCTTTTGTGCTGGGTGTGCTGCCCCTGGTGTTTGCCAGTGGTGCGGGTGCGGCTAGCCGGGTGAGCCTGGGTGTTACGGTGCTCAGCGGTATGGTTGCAGCAACCATTCTGGGAACCCTGCTGGTGCCGGTTTTCTACCAGTGGGTCCAGACTGCCCGGGACCGGTTCCACGGCTGAGGATTTT
>JAWOAO010000391.1:0-3416 GCA_046498485.1 Marinobacter sp.
TTTCAAGACAGTAGTCGTCCAGAATGCCGTCGGGCAGTTCGCCCCCGGGGCCGGGCTGGAACCAACGCTCGTTCGGGTAATGCACGAACGCGCTGTTGGCGATATCCTGGCCGAAGTACTGATCGTTGTAGAAGAAGTTGCAGTTCAGGCGCTCGATGAATTCGCCCAGAGCCGAACACAGCGCCGCTTCCTTGGTGGAGCCCTTGCCGTTGGTGAAGCACATGGGCGAGGCCGCATCGCGAATGTGCAGCGACCACACATGAGGCACAATATTGCGCCAGGAGGCAATTTCGATTTTCATGCCCAGATCCGCCAGTATGCCGCTCATGGTGGCGATGGTGGTTTCCAGGGGCAGGTCTTTGCCTTCGATGTAGGTGTTGGCTTCGCCTTCGGGTTTGACGGTGAGCAGGGCCTGGGTGTCTTCATCCAGGCTTGCCACTACCTCAATCTGGAAGTCCGGGCCGGCTTGCACTGCTTTCTTGACGGTGCAACGGTCGATGGAACGCAGGATGCCCTGGCGATCCTTGTCGGAGATGTCTTCCGGCAGTTCGACCTGAATCTTGAAAATCTGCTTGTAGCGGTTTTCCGGGTCTACAATGTTGTTTTGCGACAGGCGGATGTTCTCCGTGGAAATGTCGCGGGCGTTGCAGTACACCTTGACAAAGTAGGCTGCGCACATGGCGGATGAGGCCAGGAAGTAGTCAAACGGGCCGGGCGCCGAGCCATCGCCTTTGTAGCGGACGGGCTGGTCTGAGATGACGGTAAAATCGTCAAATTTGGCCTCAAGCCTCAGGTTGTCGAGATAATTGACTTTGATTTCCATGGGCAGCTTACCGGATTCAGAAATATGAGCAGTTTATGCGGAATAGACGAGGTGATCCCCGATGCGCGGGATGGTCTCACAAAAACCGAAAGGACGATACTTTACGTACTGCATGAAACCCAGAAGGAGCTGGGTGGCCGCAATGTACCCACGGTGATGCTGTACGGCCGGGTGCTGGAGTACGTGAACCTCAGCGAGCAGGAGTTGCATCTGTACCTGGACCGGCTCGGCGTCAGGGGCGATGGCTGCTGAAATCGCGCGGGTCCAGCCGGTAATAGCCGCACAGGGCTTTGTACACGTCTGGTTGCGCCTCGAGCAGGTGTTCCGGTTGCAAAAAAAAGGTTTCGGTCAGTACCGCAAAGAACTCCGCCGGCTGGGTGGCACCGTAAGGGTCGAGCCAGGGCTTGTGATGGTGGGCCAGACGGTGTTGCAGGTGGTCCCAGGCTTTGGTCATGGTTTGCTGCCAGTTCTGCGCCTGCTCGCCATACAGCGGCGGTGCGCCATCGGCGGTGCCGTCCAGGTAATCCAGCTGATGGGCAAATTCGTGGAGGATCACATTGTGTGGGCTGTGCGGGTCAGCAATCGCCTGTTCGCACTCGGCCCAGGCCAGCACCACTCGACCATGCGAAGAGGCCTCGCCAGCGCGGACCTGGTTACTTTTGCTCACCACCAGACCATCGCTCTCCATGGCTTGAACCCGATACACGTCCGGATAGACCAGAATGCTGCGTATATCGTCGTAGTCTGAAAACGGCCGTTGCAGAATCAGCAGGCAGGCGTTGCCGGCGATGGTAACGCGCACCTTGTCATCGACCTCAAAATCATCGCAGCCGTAGTAGTCTTTCTCCGAGATAAAAAGTTGCACCAGGCGTTCAAGCCGCCTCTTCTGCTGCGCGCCAAGCCGTTGGTAAGCGGGCACCTGGGTTTTCAGAAAACGGCGCCAGGGTTTCGGGAATGGCTGCCGCAATTCCCGCTGCCGCCGCCAGTTTCGGTAGAAGAACAGGTAAAACAGTGACCCGGCGATCAGGGCAATAGCAAAAGCGGCAAAAACGACAGGTGCAGACATGGATAACGTCCCTGTGAGTGTCCTGCCAGTCTACCTCAGCACCTACCTGACGACGAAAACAGAGACGTCGCTGTGTTTCACGATCTGGGCACCGTTAGAGCGGATCAGATGAAGTTTGTCCCCCAGCCCGGGTGCATGGGAGGCCATGATGACGAGATCCGCCCCGGTATCTTTAATGGCTTTCAGCAGTTTGTCGTCCAGTTCCACGGCAGTGTCAACGGACTCCAGTACATGCGTTTCGGTCTGGATGTCATGGGCCTGTCCCTGTTCCTCCGCGAATTTCGCCAGTTTTTCGGCGAGCTCCTTGGGGTTATGAGCGGCAGCGCCTGGGGTGCTGTTGGTAACGGTGACATAACACAAGGACGCCTGATAGTGCTTGGCCATGTCGATGGCGGTATCAAGGGTTTTCGGCATAGTGTCCAGGTGTGCAAGGTCGACCGGTACCAAAATTCTCTTATACATCACCTATACTCCTGTATTTAGATTCCATTCATGTGTTATGCAGTTTGGACTATAAAACGGAAAAGCTGCAAGTCAGATGAGGCCCCGATGAAGTACAATTTTATGCTTACAGATATTCGAAAGCACGCTGTCGCAGGCCTGCACGTGGGGGACAGCTTCTCGGTCACCCGCACCTTCACGGAAGCCGACACCCTGGCTTTCGGCGACGTCAGCCGTGACTACAACCCGGTGCACTACAGCGATGCCTTTGTAGACCTGAAGCAGCTCAAGGGGCGAATCTGCCACGGGTTGCTGGTGGGTGGTCTGATTACTGAGGTCGGTGGGCAGATCGGCTGGCTGGCGTCGGGGATGAACTTCCGGTTTCAGCGGCCGGTTTATTTTGGTGACACAGTGACCTGTATGTTCACTATTACAGAAGTTGACGATCGCAGTCGTGCCAAAGCCGAGGCGGTACTCTGCAATCAGCATGGCGACAAGGTGATTGAGGCCTGGTTGACCGGCGTGTTGCCCTCTGGGGCAGAGCGGCAGGTGATGGCAGAACAGGCGGGCTAGTGGTCGCTGAGGCGGTGCAGTTGCAGGTCTGTTGCCAATTGGTAGGTGCCGAAATCCTGGGCGAGAAATAAATGGCCCTGGTAATGCTGCAGGGCTTCCGCCGCCAGTTGGTTGATATTCGGCGTACCGCCGGGAAAGGACTGATAGCGCGAGCTGAAGTGGGTGAGCACCAGGTTGGGCAGCTTCATGCGCTGGGCAAACCGCGCGACCTGTTGGGCCGAGCTGTGTTGTGGCCAGGGGCCAACCCGGTCAGCCACATCCTGGGTGTAGGTGGCTTCGTGAATCAACACATGGGTGCCGGGGCAAGCGTCTTGCAGAAGTTCCGGGGTGTCGTTGTCGCCGCCGACGATGAGTTTGCGGGCGGTTCTGGGGAGGTGAGTGTAGTCGTCACTCTTCAGTAATCGACCATCATTCAGAGTGATGTTCAAACCGCGGTGCCGCGGACCCATGCGCCGCCGCTGGATGACATCCGCGAAAAGCTGAACGAGTTTGCCCGTCAACATCCGGTTGCCA